>JAYYRF010000737.1:0-3082 GCA_036127535.1 Myxococcota bacterium
ACTTTTGAATCAACCCTTCGCGATGTCTTAAACGAAGATCCCGAGCAACTCTACTACGATTGGGTCGATCACATCACCAAGCGCTATAACGACCAGTATGACCGCGTTAAGGCAAAGGGAGAAGTCGTTGGTGTCGAAATGATTGATTATCGCCCGGAGTGGGAGTACAAAAATCCCAAAGAGCGCGACGCGTGGTTGGGCGACAAAGAGGGGTACAAGGAAAGAGGATGGGCTGGTCGAAAGTCGAAAAGAGAGCGAGAAGCCGCAAAGGAAGGAACCGGAACCTACCAATTTGAGCCAAGGGTTTCGCCGGATGGAAAATACATCGGAAAGCTCTCTCGTGGTGCGATTGTCATTGCTCGCCGTGACCGTGAAGACGTTCGCGCCTTTTCCGGATTTGGTGCAAATGATAAACTGCGACGTAAAGAAAACGATTCTCAAACGTTTGTTGTACCATACGGCACCTTCGATCACGGATGGGACTTTGTTCCCGGAAAAGATGCACTCGTCATTACTGGAAATGAAGACAATCATCCCACGAATGCCCTGAGCACGATTTCGCAAATCCGTTTTGAAGAGGACGGTTACAATTGGAACCAACTGTATTATTTCGAATATCCTGAGTTCCAAGAGGAAAAAAACGGAAACCTTACCGAGAGCAAACGGCGTCTGACCAAGGGCTTTGTCAAATCTAAAATGTGGAAAGGCGCTTGGAAGCCGATCCCCAATACGCTACGCGGTCATGATCCATCCGTATCTCCTGACGGCAAGACAATTGCCTTTTTAGAGTACACGGACGGTACCATCAATCTATGTTTGATCAATTTTGACGGTGAAGAAAAGAAATGTTTGACGGACTACAAGGACGGAACCTGGATGCGGATTGCGGATTGGTCTCCTGACGGAAAGCAGATTGTATTCATGCTTTTCCGCAATTTTCAGCAAAACCTGTACATTATCAATGCCGACGGAACCGGTCTGAAACCAATCATGATGGACGAGTGGGAAGAGCAAGATCCCCATTGGTCTTTTTATGACGGAAAGATTTACTTCTCTGCCGATCCCGACGGTATAAGCAATATCTTCAGTTATGATCCGCGAACCAAAGAGTTCTTGCAGATCACCAACGTGATTAATGGTGCTTATTCTCCCCAAATTACAGCGGATGGCGACCTCGTTTATCTCTACTACACAGCCAACGGATGGAAGATTTTCGGTTTGCCCAAAACCCAATTCCTGAATGAGGTATCGAGTCACTTGTTCAACGTTGATTTTGAAGCGGATTTTGCAGAGGATTTCCTGGAGGAAAAGCTTGATTACAGTCATTTTGACGCATTGACCAAAAATTACAGCCCAATTGCTGCGATGTCTTCTCCGGCGTTGATCCCGATTTATCGACTCCAAAATGATTCGATTACCACTTGGGGATTGCAAGGGGGAGCGCAGTTTCAATTGATGGATTACTTGCAGTCGAATCAGTTGCTAGCATTTTTCCTTCTCGGGGAAGACAGCTTGTTCCAAGGGGTTTACACGAACGATATGTTTGCTCCTTCGATCACGCTATACGGTTTGCATTTCCGCGGTAAGTTCGACTCCGGGTTCCTGATTGACGGTGACGAAGATCCAAGCACAGAGAACGACCAGAGGATTTATGAAAACCGAAGAACCAATGCTCAAAATGCTGGTGGTATAAACATATCCTACGCCTGGAATGGACGTTTCCAAACGAGTGCATCGTTTCGTTACTTCGACTTCTCTTTGAAAGGAATCGGCGACCTTGAGTTTCAGCGATTCATGTGGGGCGCAACCGGTGAATTGAACGCGATGTGGTCCAATAACCAATGGCTTGCTCGCAATCCAAATCCATATTACGGTCGAACCATAGATATGTCGTGGCGTTACACACACACGGACATCACCTTTGAGCAGTACGGCGGTGTTACCATCGACGATGGTGAAGAACTCGATGCCTATCAATTCAATGAATTGGAATTCCGTTGGACGGAAAACTTCCGCGTGCCCAGTTTTGGCAACAAGATTTTACAGCAAGCGGCAAGGCACAAGCACATCATATCCCTCGATGCTCACTTGGGTTACCAGAGCAAAAACGTCTCCGCAAATGACGAATTCCGTGCAGGTGGCCGCCATCCCTACAACTGGGGATACGGTTCTATCCAGCCGAATACTCAGTTTGCAGGTTATCCAAGATGGTCGTTGAGTGGTGAAACCATGATGATTTTCAACGCTGCGTATCGTTTTCCGATGACAAGGCCCGAGCAAAACTGGCTTTGGGGACCGCTCTATCTCTATGGTGTATACGGTCAGATTTCAGCAACAGCAGGGAACCTTTGGTCTTTCAAGCCTCCAAGTGACCCCAGTAAATTCTATCGAGGTCGTTTTGACGAGCGGATAGCGTACGATTCAAACGATATCAAACGCGAGATTCCATTCATCGATAAAGCGTACAAAAACGGAAATCATATGCTATATGATATCGCCGCAGAAATTCGTGTGACCTCTGTTTTGTATCACACGAGCTCTTGGGATTCCTTTGTCCGTTTGGCTTATGGTTTTAATGAGATCCGTGGGTTTGGCGACGTCGATGGTGACGACATCTTCGATACAAATAACAGTGCATTGGGAGACGAGCTTTCTAGTGAAACAGAACCGGGCGGTTTCAGGCTGTATGTTGGTTTAGGAACAGGTTGGTAGGAGTAAATATGAAAACAATCACGGTGATATCTTTACTATTGATGACGGGATGTGGACGAGATACAACTCCCTCCGACTACAAACTCGCAGGTGTTGGGCTCGATCCAGATGAGGTTAGTCCCTCGCCAAAAATGTACGGCGGTCTGATTAGCTATGATTATGTCGAATTCGGAGGTGGTGCACTACCTTTGGCGTTGGTCGGGCTAAATTTTTATGATTCCAGTGGACCAGGTATATCTACCTTCAAGCCTCCTTACGCGATGGTTACCGGTACCGCATTCTTCTTTGAGCAAGACGCTCCTGCACCCAACGTTCTGTTTGGCAATGTTTCCGTAGCACCCGCTAAGGTCGGAACGTGTCATACCATATA
>JAYYRF010000738.1:0-3979 GCA_036127535.1 Myxococcota bacterium
GCTCTTTGAGAGAACTCTTTCCATATCCGCGATAGTCCCACACCAAGATGTTCACACCCCATTCGTGTAGCATGCGAATACGGGGCAGGTAGTGCTCAATGCCGCCGCGATTCCCGTGTGAATAAATGAGGGTGGTGTTGGCGAGAAGGGGATTCTCACCATGGGACGGAATGAAGTAAGCGTCCAAAGTACCTGCGCCGTCGTTGGTTTCAAAATCGAGGTCGACGACGGTGTCCGCATCTATATCGCGAATCGTTTCCCCGTTTGTGAGCGTCGTCTCTTGCCATTCGTATTCTTTGTCCCACGGGTACTCTTCTTCGCATGGAACACACAGGCGATCCCAGTAGGGTTCGTCGTTGCAAAGCGCTTCGGTAATCTGATCGCAAGGGGTTCCGTTGTGAATCATACCGTCCAAATTGGCACCGCAACCGATTGTAAAGAACCATAACATCATTTTGCACCTCCAAAGCGATAGGTGAGTCCCAAGTTGCCGCCAAAGGCACCGGAACCAAAGGGGGTATTCCATTCTAAAAAGTCAAAGGTGGGGTTTCGTCCCAAAGCGTAATTTCGGACTTCAAACTGCAGAACAAATCCATTTTTGACGCCGGTATTGAAGAATTCCGCGCCGAGGAATGGGGTGATGGTCGCACTGGGCTGAGAGAGGTCGAAGTATTGGGATACGCCGGTATACACCATTTGGTGACCGACTTTCCAAGATGCGGTCGTTACAATCTCATTGCAGGCCCAAAAAGCCTTCCCGTCGTCGATGGTCGTCGAGGAAAGATGGTTACTGTATAGGAAAAGGCGATTGCCAACCGATACGGCGGGAATATTACCGTTTTGCTTCATGAGCTGAAACGATGCACCAGTGTGAAGTCCGATTTGGTCGAACGGTATCGCCGTCAGATTGATTCCGTAGTTGATATCCCAATTTTTGCCCTTGATGGGTGCCATACCGGACCGACCCTCCAACACCGCGTTGGGTAAGGGAATGTAACTTTTACTCTTTCGGGGAAATTCTATCATTGGCCCCCCAACGGTCAGACCGACCGCGTGTTGTCCTTGATCGAGCGGACGAGCAGAGTTCATGGTGCCACAGGCGCTACCCAGCAGCAGTATCCAATAACGCATATCTTCTCCTAAAAAAAAATGAAATCGTCTTTCGTTATTTCTGTAAACGTTGTTTACTGAAAAGTCCAGACTTTGGATTGTATTTATTCGCTTTGTGCAATACAGGCCGGTGCGATGGTGTCTAAAAAATTTTCCATTTGCGCGAAGTATTCGCCCAAACCATCCTCAGGAATCCCACCGTTGGGTTCGATACCGTGCTCAACCCCTTCGGCTTCCCAAAGAGCCTTTGGTCCGGGTGCCGATTCGTAATTTTCACGCACATGCTCGATGATGAAGTAGAGATCAGCGGTGCCGTGCATCATAAACAGGGGCCCTTCGTATTTGGCAATGTGCTGATCGACTTCAAAATAGCCTTGCGAGACAAAGCTTCCGGGAACGCTGAGGCTGGTAATCGATTCGACCCCTTGTCGGGTCGAAGTGACGCCGGATTCCAAGAACATGGCGCACGGTTGTACGTCTATATCCCCGTTTTGGGCCGCGATGGCCATTTCTACGGCCGCGATGGCACCGAGAGACTGTCCGTATATAATGATGCGGCCGGGGTCGGGGGCGACCGTTGGAGAGAAGGCCAATACTTCGCGGGCGTCCCGCACAAACACTTCTGCGCTGGCGACACTGTTGGGCTGGCTTTTTCCATACCCGCGATAGTCCCAAATGAGTTGGGCGTATCCGGCCTCGTGCAAAAAGCGGGTTCGGTGAAGATAGTGTTCTACATTTCCAAAACGGCCGTGCGAATAGACCATAAGGGTGTTCGCGACTTTCGGATTTTCGCCGTGGCTGGGGATGTAGTACAGGTCGAGTTCACCCTCGCCGTCCGAGGTTGTGAGCTTGTGTTGCTCATAGACGGTGATGGGGCGCACGCTGGTCACCGTCTCGTCGAGCGTGTTCGGCATCCATTCGTAGTCGCGACCCCACGGGTATTCTTCATCGCAGCCGGTGCACACGCGATCCCAATAGGATTGGTCTACACAGACGGCATCGTAGTTGGTTTCTAAATCTTCGCAGTGCACCACACCGCTGAATAAGAGAGGGTCGATGGACGCCCCACAACTGAGATAAAACATCCAAAGCATTATTCTTCTCCCTTTGCGCCAAAGCGATAATTCATTCCCAACACCATGCCAAATGCCCCCACGTTGAGGGGCTCGTACCAACGAACCACCGCGATATCGCTGTTTCGATTGATACCGTAGTAGCGCAGTTCCAGCTGCAGTCCAAAACCGGGGTCGTTTCCAGAGCGGATGAGTTCCATTCCACCAAACGGGGAGAGCAAGAGAGAGGGCTTCTTGAAGTCGATGGTTTGGGCGATCCCCATATAGATCATTTGTCCGCGGATTTGCCAGCTGATGGTGGTTTCGATTTGATCGGCCATCCACCAGCCCTGACTTTCTTCGGTACGGTGGCCACTAAACCAATTGTTGTAAAAGTACAGTCGGTTGTTGACGGACCATGCCGGTTTATATCCGTCCTGCTCCATGATTAGGTAGCTTACGCCTCCTTGTAATCCGATGTGTTCAAACGCGAGTCCGGTAAGATTGAGACCGTATTGTACGTCTAAAGCACGTCCTTTGATGGCTTTGAGACCGTGACGACCTTCGATGATGGCGATGGGTAAAGGGAGGCGCATCGTACCACCTTCGGGGTTTTCTTCTGTTGCGCTAACGCTTTGCTCCAGCACCGCACCACCAAGGACGAGGCCAACGGCGTGTTGACCTTCTTTGAGCGGACGCGCGGTATTCATGGCACCGCATCCCGAGCCGAAAAGCAGCGCGATGCCGCATCCAAACACACGAAAATTCATAGGGTTTCCTGATTGAAAGATGGTGTACGAGTTGATTTCCTACCGATGTTTACAGTGTATCAAAATCCCCGTCCCACAGTGCATATTTCTTTGTATGTTTATCGATGTTTGTTCGAGGCGGAGGAACGGAACAAAATTATTCCTACTTCAGCTTGTCCGCTTCTGTTTGCGTAGAGCCATCTGCTGGAGTGGTACAGAGGCGTATTCGCTTACTTTTTCCGCTTTCTGTATCTATGGTGACGGTTTCGGTTTCGGCGTGGCGGGCGCTTGTTTTCCTTTTGGCTATCCTTGGCAATGATGCGGACGTAATCCGGATGTAATTCTTTTGAGATACCCTCTTCGTGGAGAACGGTGATGTCCTTTTGAATGAGTCGCTCGATGCCTTTCAAGAGCTTGATGTCCTCCTCGCTGACGAAGGAAATGGCCTCTCCGACGGCGCCCGCTCTGCCCGTTCGTCCGATGCGATGGACATAATCGTGGGCGACATAGGGAAGATCGTAATTGACGACGTGAGGCAGGCGATCGATATCCAAACCGCGCGCAGCAATATCGGTGGCGACCAAAACCGTTATCTCTTGCTTCTTAAATTCGTCCAAGGCACGTAAGCGCGCACCTTGGCTCTTGTTCCCGTGAATGGCGGCGGCCGATATCGAGTCGGCGATGAGCTGTTTGGTCAGGCGATTGGCACCGTGCTTGGTCTTGGTGAAGACCAGCAGCTTTTTCCAGTCGTTCTTCTTTATCAAGGCCGATAGCAAGATGCGTTTTTTATTTTTGGCCACGAAGTACGCATATTGTTGTACGGTCTCTGCAGCGGTGTTCTCGCGGTCGATCTCAACCAGTTGCGGGTTTCGCAGTATGCTTGCGCTCAGGGTCTTGATCTGTTTGGAGTAGGTCGCGGAAAAGAGAAGCGTTTGTCGGATTTTGGGTACATAGCGGATGATTTTGCGGATATCGTGGATGAAGCCCATATCCAGCATTCGATCCGCTTCGTCGAGTACCAGCACTTCAATGCGCGAAAGGTCCAGACATTTTCGATTGAGTAGGTCT
>JAYYRF010000739.1:0-19131 GCA_036127535.1 Myxococcota bacterium
GGTCGACCAAAAGCTCCGACGTCTGTCATTCCCAGCCTCTTGCGCTTGTGCATATGCACCCCACAATAGAAAGAAAAACCCCGATATCATTTTAACCTCCGGCCAATTTCAACTGCGTCTTTTTTCACCAATATACCCTCCAAAACTGTCGCTGTAGCGAGAGAGAGTACGCGAACATTCTCTCCTTCGAGAGCATCAGACATAAGTTTGCCCTTTCCACGTATTTCAAGGCCTTTACTGACCCAAATCAATTCGACCATGTCACCATCGTAATTTAATGGTTTTCTTTTAACCCTTTCCATTGTAATTGGCTGCCATTTTTTTAGCGTTGTTCGTGCCACAATTGGTTCTTTGCCTGGGAATACGAGTGTGCCGTTAATTTTATCATAGCGCATTGGCCTCATTTCAACGGATATTTCGCTAAGGGCGGACACCGCGCGAGACGCAACCGGTAAAGATGCGGTAATCGCTAAACGAGACTGAAAAGACCATTCCTGACAAATGGAACCCTTTTCAAAAAACTTCGCGTATACCTGCACGGGGCCTTGAAAATCTTCTTCCGTGCGAAAAGAAACCTTTATGTCTTCTACCTCTTGGCAAGAACTTTGAGCGCGAATACCCAAATGTTCCATCTGAACGTCTATTTGGTCGTCTCCCAAAATCGTCTGCAACTCTATCTTTGCTTCTTCTACAATAGAAGAGGACAATCGCTCCATCAAATCCGATGCCTGTACTATTTGACAGAGGAATACAATCATATGCTATCGCTTGAGTGCGTTCACAGTTTGCATCATTTGATCCGAAGCTTCTACAGCCTTCGATGTCATCTCGAAGGATCGTTGTGCAACAATCATGTTCACAAGCTCTTCCGCCACATTTACATTCGAAGCTTCTAAAAATCCTTGTTTGACTCGCAGTCCATCTTGCTGATCCATAATAATAGAGGGTCCCGATTCAGGCGTAGCAATAAAGAGGTTCCCACCCAAAGCCTGCAGGCCGCTTGGATTCATAAAGTCCACTACTTGTAACTGACCCAGCGCTATGGGATCCGGATCGCCTCTGTAGATGGCCTGTATGATACCATCTTCGGTGACGGTAATCGTTTGGGCATCTCGCGGAATCTCAATACCCGGACTGACAAGGTATCCTGCTTGTGTGACCAATTCTCCTTCAGAATTCAAACCGAACTGACCGTTGCGCGTGAAAGACTCACTTCCATCAGGCATCTGCAACACGAAGAAACCGCGACCAGCGATCGCAAAATCGTAGGTGTTGTTGGTATTCGAAATATCTCCCATGGAGAATTCTTTCACCAAAGATCCCATACGAACACCCGAACCACTTTGGAGAGTACTGACTCGATTGCAACCTTGGGTGGCAGAGCCTGCTGGCATTTGCTGATAAAGCAAATCTTCAAAGTTTACGCGGGACTTCTTGAACCCTGATGTAGAAAGGTTTGCCAGGTTGTTGGCAATGTTTTCTATGCGCATCTGTTGCGCGCTCATTCCGGTTGCTGCTGTAAAAAGAGACTTCATTATGACCTCTTGGCACTTTGGTTAAGTTTCTGATCTAACTCCGCAGAGGTAGCCATGGCTTTCTGAAAAGATTCAAAATAACGGGTTGCTTGCATCATTTCAACCATTTCACGAAAAGGATTCGCGTTCGATGATTCAATGGCACCTTGTACAACTTCCACCTGATCGACGACGTCTTGGGTTTGAGATGCGCGATACCGAGAACCCATCAGCGGTTCAACATCCGTGCTGTGCAAAATCATGAATCGGGCGCGCTCGCCGCCTGCATCGTCTAGGATTCTGCCATCTTTGGTTACATTGAAGACGGGTTCCTCTCGTAGAAACTTGATATATCCGCCTCCTTCCGCCAACACCTTTTCTCCTTGTGAATTGACCAAGAAGCCTTGTCTATCAAATTGGAAAAATCCGGACCGCATTAGCAAAACCTCTCCACCGGCACCTTCTACAGCAAAATAGCCCTTTCCACCAATGGCGAAATGCGTATCTACGCCGTCTTGTTGAAACGTGCCATCCGTTTCATCGGTTTTTTCCTTTCCGAGCATAGCAAAACTGTCACCCAAAATGCCGGGTACCTGCCGGTGGTTCTCAAAGGCGACACGCTTTGATTTGAATCCATTGGTGGTCGCATTGGCGAGGTTGTTTGAGATGTAATTCATCTGTTGCCAAGTCGCCGATGCACCGGTAAGGGCGGGATAGATGTCTCTGCTCATGTATTCTCCAAAGATATCGCACGAATTCTCATGCATTGTAGCATACTGTCCACGGACTCATAAGAAGAAAGTATGTTTTTCGCAAGAAATCTCATAGATAACCATACTCTAAAGCTATCCGCTGCAGTTGCAAAGACAATTCTTTGCGAGACTTACTCAAAATCTGACTGATCCGAGAAGGTGTCAATCCGAAGACCTCAGAGATCTCGGTCAGATTGAGATTTCGACCGTAGTACAGCAGTATGCAATGACGCTGTCTATCCGGCAGGTTTTCGATCACTTCTTGCACCCGTGTTCGAAACTCTTCGTCTAAGATCGCAGATAGCGGATCAGCACAACCCTCATCTTCCAATATATCGATCAAGGTTCTCGAATCGTCTGTTCGATCATCTCCACCGTCGATGGAATTCTCCACTACCTGAACGGTATTGTTTCGAAGATGAAAGTACTCGCCCAATGAGATGTCTAATTCTTCTGCGATCTCGCTGTGCGTCGGTTCCCTACCCAGGAGGCTTCGCAGGGACTTTTCCGCTTCCGACAAGTCTCTCGCTTGCTCTCTACGATGGCGAGACATATTATCAAAAGATCGCAAAGCATCGAACATCGCCCCGCGAATTCGATAGTCCGCGAAGGTGCTAAATTGATTGTTGCGAGACTCATCATATCGCTCAATTGCTTCCAATAGACCAATCGCACCGTAAGCCGCAAGATCGTCGATTCCCAACGGAGCGCTCGCCGGAATTTTGGTGGCTAGCCGACGAGCAATTGCTAAAATACGAGGTTGAAATTCCAAAAACACATCGCTTTTGTCTCGTCCATCCAACTCATTTTGTCGAGCAGCTTGGCTTGAATACGCCTTGAGTTGATTTGAAGAGTATCGGCCAACGCTCATGATACTAGCTTAACTCCCTTCAACGACACAGAGGCAATCCGCTTGGGAACTACGCCGTTATCAATTTCCTTGGCGGAGATAAAACTCGGAATCTTGGGCATGACTTTCTCGGCCAAGCGCTGCAGCGGACCTCTTGTATAGTGTGGGCAAAGAACAACCGGATCTAAGCTTCTGCACTGATCGTAGGCTTGTCGAATCCCCATTAGAATACGCTGTTGAACATCCGGGTTTAGGCTCAACGAAATGGATCCGCCTTCCCCTGTTTGGATGCCTCTGGTCAAAGCGTCTTCTACGTCCGGAGCAAAATCAATACACATAATTGAACCGTCCTCCGATAGATACTTCCGCGTAATATGGCGACTTAGGTTCTGTCGTACAAATTCGGTCAAAGTATCCGGATCTTTAAATTTTGCTGCGTAGTCGGCCAATGTTTCTAGAATGGTGTTGGCATCGCGGATACTGATCCCTTCGCGCAGCAAATTTCGGAGGACTCGAAAAATCTGCTGTCGAGTCAGCATGTTTGGAACCAAGTCTTCAACGAGTTGTGGAGAATACTGCGCCACTTTACTGAGGTACTCTCCAAGTTGATGACGAGAGAACAAAATGTGAGCGTACTTGTGAATGGTTTGACTCAGGTGCGTTGCAATTACAACATCGACATCAACAACGGTATATCCCAGCGCCTGTCCACGCATTCTTTGAGACTCTGGAACCCACCAAGCATCGAGACCAAACGCTGGTTCTACGGTTTTAATCCCTCTGAGTGGAGGTAGATCGTCGCCCGAAGTAATCGCGAGAATTTGGCGCGGGTATACTTCATACGCCGCAACCTCTTCTCCGCGCAAGAGGATTCGGTATTGCCCGCCGGGAATCTTGTGGTTGTCTTTGATGCGAATGGGCGGGATCACCAATCCCATATCCTCTGAGAAACTGGAACGTATTTGCAAGATGCTTTTGATGATGTTTTTGTTCTTCTTCTCGTTCGCCAAGGAAATTAAATCCATGCCGAGTTGCAAAGACAAAGGCTCGAGGGACAACCAAGTATCAGCATCCCGCTCCCGAATGCCGTCTTGTATGGCACTCTCTTTGTCTACAATCTCTTTTACAGCCTCTTCTCGCTCGGCCTTAAATCGAAAGTAGGCGATTACAGCCGAGATGAGAAACATGATGGAAAACGGACAAGATAGCCCCGGGATAAAAATGAAGCAGAGCAAGGCAATAGATAGCGCAATCAAGTTTTTGGAAGAGCCCAACATCTGCGCATTGAGTTCTTCAAAGAATGCCTTTGGCTCTTCTTCCTCGTTGTCCGGAACTCTTGTAATGACCAAACCAGCCGCAGAACTCACAACCAAAGCGGGGATCTGACCGATCAACCCATCACCAATTGTTAGGACGGTATACGTTTGAAGAGCATCCCCAAAGGACATCTCATTTTGCACGACCCCGATCAAAATTCCGCCAATTATATTGACCAATGTGATCAAAATACCCGCTATGGCATCGCCTCGGATAAACTTACTGGCACCGTCCATTGCTCCAAAGAAATCTGCCTCTTTGGCTACGGCGCGGCGGCGCTTCTTGGCTTCCGCCTCGTCGATATGCCCTTGTTGAAGCTCTCCATCAATGGCCATCTGTTTACCCGGCATCGCGTCCAATGTAAAACGGGCTGCAACCTCTGCGATTCGACCTGCACCTTTGGTAATGACGACAAAGTTAATCGTCACCAGTATGATAAATACAACCAAACCAACAACAACGTTTCCACCAACGACCAGTTTTCCAAAGGTACCGATCAGCTTACCCGCCTGGTAAAAGTCACCCGAACTTCCGTTTCCGCCTTCCAGTAAGATGACGCGGGTTGTGGCAACGTTTAACGACAAACGAAAGAGTGTAGTCCCCAACAAAACCGTCGGAAAAATGGAGAAGTCCACAGGGTTTTTTAGATAAAAGCTGACCAGCAAGACCAACAAAGAAACCGTAAACGAGAATGCGAGCAGCAGATCCAACATAAACGTCGGCATGGGTAGAATCATGATCATCAAAACCATGACACCACCGAACATCAGCAAGAAGTCTTTGTTGTTCCAAATCCTTGCAAGTGTTGATTGTGATTCTGCTGTCTCTGCCATCGCCCACCGACTTGGGTCTAAATTGAAGGCCATACGACCATGAAAACCATATTAACAACTTTGAACACATTAAGCAGTCACTTTCTGTTATTTATAAAGACCAAATCTGTTTTAGCGTTCCTCATTTTTTTGGGAGTCTTCAAAAATGCTCTTGCTGCTTGTTTCTATTGGTTTTGCTCTATCTCTTCAGGAAGCCATCTCTATAGCAAAAGAAAGAAGCCCTACCCTACAAATTCAACGTTATCGACTACAGCAGGCTGCCTTGATATGGCCGCAAACTCTCGCACGCGTCTCTCCTAAGATTTTCTTGAACGCGAATTACACGAGAAACCAGCAAGAAATCGCCTTCTCTACCACGGACTTCCTCACCGACCTACCGGACTTTATCGAAATTCCAACCTCTGCACCTGTCGTGATTCAGCCACTTAACGCTCAGGCTTGGCGGGCTTCGTTGACGCAACCTCTCTTCGATGCACAGACACCGAGTCTTTTAATGGCCGCAAAGGCACATATCCGATCTGCCCAATACCAAGCCCAAGCCGTTGAAAATGCATTTACCCTATCATTCGCTGAGCTGTTTATACGGAAGCAGATGATCGATCAAAACATAGAAATATTGAAAATCCGAAGCCAGCTCGTAAAAGAATCTATGGAAATGGCCAAAATGGAGTATCAGTCCGGCGCGATTTCACTGCAAAAAAAATTAGATGC
This sequence comes from Myxococcota bacterium, assembly GCA_036127535.1. Classification (GTDB taxonomy): domain Bacteria; phylum Myxococcota_A; class UBA796; order UBA796; family UBA796. The sequence continues at coordinate 5,978 of JAYYRF010000739.1, forward strand.
ACAGATAGACCATCGCTCTACCGACATCCAACTCCTGCAACTACAAAACCAATCTTTGGAACTACAACAACAACTCGAACAGCTTATGGGGGCATCCTTGCCTTCCAAACTCTCTCGCACACCGCTGCGTCCGCTTCCCAACGATGTGCAAGACGCAATCCAATCGGCAACGATTCATCGAAGCGATGGACTCTCCATACAAGAAAGTCTAAAGAAGACCATGCACCAAAGAAGGGCTCGTCTCTTCGAGTGGATACCCGTTGTAGAATCCAACCTGAACTACTCCTACGCCAACAACATCGCTTTTAGCGATCAAAACACGCTTTGGTCGATCCAAGTCAATGCAAACTGGCTTATATGGGATGGGGGTATTCGCCTACAACAGCAACGCATGGATCAAATCCAGTCTGCAATCTACGACATCGAATTGAAACAAAAACGAGACGACATCGAAAATGAGATCCGAACGGAGTGGCGAAAGAGAGACCTACTGTTGTCTCAACTAAGAAAAGCGCGCTTAGATCAAGACACAGCACATTTGAATTTAACGACGGTTACAAAGGGTCATGAGAATCAAATCCTGCGTGATTGGGATCTCAAACAGGCACAACTCCTTCTTTCACAAAGCGATTACTTATACGAACAAGTGGAAGCAGAACTCTATCTGCAAAATTTCAAGATCCTTATGTTATGTTATGAAGGTGCCTTTGTGCCCTAAAACCAATTGGGAGAATCCATCGATGCGATACCTTTTTAAATTCGCCCGCAGGGCATTGAAAAAAAGCTTTACCAAGATTTTAGATAGAATTGGTTCGAAAGTCGTCTCTGGGATGGCAGATACCTCTTCTGACGCGCCAAGTGCCTTCCACAAACCCAAGAGAGATCTCTACTCAAAAATAAAAGAGCAAAATACCGAATAGCGGTTGACAACTTCAAGAAATAAGTCCAAAAGAAGTCTTCTTCTTTCGGAGTTCCCATGCTATTTCTCTTCATTCTCCTTGTGTCTTTAGCACGAGCGAAATCGGATTCAAACTGCGCGTCACCTCGAGGCAGTGTCGCCACTTTAATCGACAATCTACAATCCAGTAGTTGGTCGCCCAAGCTGGCCTCTTCATGTTTTGAAACAGAGAAAGAAGCGATTCGAGAAGAATTAGCCATCCAGTTGAAGCAAACGTTGGACTCCAAAGGGTACCGCATCGATTATGATAACTACTCCGAAGACCCGAAATATGTGGATGAAAAGACCTCGCTTTCTACCGTTTTCATAGATCCTCGTTTACCCGATATTGAGATCGTAAAAATTGGAGATCGCTGGCTCATACCAATACGTGCCCACACACCGATCCGCGAAGCGTATAAAAAAACCTTCTCTTCGGGTGTTTCTCAATTTGTAAACCAACTTCCCCCGATCTTCCGAGAAGTCATTCTGTTCAACATTCAGATTTGGCAAATATGCTATCTTCTACTCCTCTTGCTTTTTGCGTGGATTCTCGGACGAGTCGTAGATCGAATCATCATTCACCAAATTTCGTTATTGGCCAAACGCTTTAAGTTGACCTTTGCCGCCGATCGACTCTCTCTAATCCGTACCCCTCTAACATGGATGTCATTTGGCCTTGTTTTAATCTATGGATCGCCGAACCTACGCTTTTCGATCAATCTCAGCCAAGCGCTTCTCTCGTTTTCTAAGATCTTGGTGACCCTGTCTTTTATCGTACTTTTATCACGACTTTTAGAGGGCATCACATCGATGTGGAGCTCCAAGGCCGCGAAAACAGAGTCCAAAATCGACGATCAACTCATACCTTTGGTCAAAAGGGCTTTCCAAATCCTTATATGGGCTTTGGGTATTATATTCCTGCTCCAAAATTTGGGTGTTGAAGTCACGGCACTGCTCGCATTTGGTTCGGTGAGTGGTGTCGCCATTGCTTTGGCATCACAAGACACCGTAGAGAATCTTTTTGGGTCCTTTGTCGTATTTATCGATCAGCCTTTTCAAATCGGCGACTGGGTTGTCATCGATGGTTCGATTGAAGGCGTTGTCGAAGAAGTGGGTTTCCGCTCGACTCGCATTCGCGCATTTACCAACTCTCTGATCAGCGTACCCAATTCCAAAATTACCAAATGCACCGTAAACAACTACGGTCGCCGAGAATTTCGACGATTGAAAACAACCCTCGGCTTGCGGTACGACACACCTGTCGAAAAAATCGAAGCGTATTTGGAGGCGCTTCGAAACAGCCTACAAGAGAATCCGAATGTAAAAAAAGATGCGATCTTCATCTATTTTAATTCCCTATCCAGCAGCAGTCTTGACATTTTGGTGTACACATTTTTGGATGTGCCGGACTGGCGGGCGGAGCTTGCAGAAAAAGAAGCGATATTTTTACGTTTCGTTCGAATGGCACAAGATCTCGGAATCGGATTTGCGTTCCCAACCCAAACAATCGAATTGGAGACACAAGGTAGCGAGCCAAGTCTTCCGCTCGGCTAAGAATCCGAGTCTTGATGTGCAGACCAAATACAGTTCCACTCCTCGTCATTCAAAGCAATGATTGGGTCTTTGAGCTGTCCGTCTGGTGCCCCTCGTTCTGTTTTCAGTCTTCGAAATCGATCATAAGTACCCTTTCGCAATGCGAGCATAGACAACTTGACCATCCGTCCGCTCTCTCTTTTACTGTCGTATTCGAGGTTAATCGAACGCAGGTTTTCTTCGAGTCTCTCTCCAAATCCAATCGATAAACTACCTTCTACAGCCACTTGAAATGAAGGGCGATCCCCCCATACAATTCGAGCGGTAAAACCGATGATACGATCTTCTAATCTTTTACTCTGCTGTACCGCCATGGAGATCTGCTCTTCACTAACTTTTTCTCCCAACGCGTTTAAAAAGCGACCGTATTTTCCAACAAAACGAATCACGGGTGTGTTTTGACAAAAGCCGACGACCTCGACTACATCATTCAGATCGTATCGGTACAGGCCGGATTCAGTCGTGATAATCAGACGATAACGCTTGTGTATTTCGAGCTCCCATGCGAAATAGCAATTTTCTGACTCATCAACGAATTCCAATATATGTCCCATTGTCCAAAGGACACCGCCACCCCAATCTTGTCCCAACGGGAGAGCAAAATACCCTTCGCTCGCCGTAATCCCGACCTCTCGGATTGGGATGTCACCACCCAAGGCATTGGGTAGTTGTTCGACAAAAAATTGTGCCGGCCCTCCTTTCCAACAATTCACGCAGGCAAGTGGCCATATATTCGCCGGTTTCCAGCAAAAAGGAGAGGCGGCTTTGATCAGTTTCTTTTCGAGATGTGCTCTTTTCTCTTCGGACAGTAAACTCGCGGGTCCATGCCGGAGCGTTCCTCCGCGAAGATCCAACTGCAGATCATCTTTCCACTCTTCCAAACGACGTGTCATTAAAAGCACCATGGACGGATTGGCTGTCGTCCATGACGATATATTTGCCTGTAAAGCAAACCGTAAAATGACATATTGCTTTACGATAGAAGGTTTCAAAGAAAAGACTTCGTAGGGTATGGGATAATTGTTTTGTACCCACCACGGTTGCTCTTGATGCATCCGCCCCGTGTTAGAGCCAATCGGAATCCCGCCTGAGGAATGGCCATGTACCGCAGGAGAAACCATGGTCAGAGCTTGACCACGAGCAACCTGAGGAATATCGTGAACCATCGATAACACCCAAAGGGACTGTGCATCCGCAATGGATTTTGCCCAAGAGCGGGTCACCGGAATATGCTTGGGTACCGAAGTGGTTCCGCTGGTTTCCATCAAGGCCGTTGTTCTTTCTTTGACCAAAACATTGGCTTCCCCCATCGCAACCCGTTGCAGCCAAGGATACAACTCTTGGTGCGTTTGAATGGGAGCCGATCGGCGAAAATCAGAAAAACTTCGCACGTTGTGCAGATCGTGTTCCTTCGCGAAGGCCGAGCCTTTAAAAAGAGACAGAATCCGCTGTAATCGTTTTTGTTGGGTTTTGCGGGGATTGTCCATAGAAGAGAGGAACTGGGATACCAAATTCCTTTTCAACGCGTACAAAAACCGATACTCTGGGGATTTTTGTTCGTGGAGCTCGATGGTATATCGCATGTAAATTCCTTCTTTTTCCTGATGGAAACCTAACCCGATCGACTCAAGAATGAAGGGATTCATTGAATCGGATTTGACAGAACCTAGATATTTCGATATTTTTCATGAACGATAGTGCACAATTATTATCTATTTTCCGCATTCCCTCAGTCTTTAAAGGATTCCCGTGCAATGAACACCGGTGAAATCATTCGCGACGGAAATGGTCAGAACTACGAAATAGGCTCTTTGCTTGGCAGAGGACTATGGGCTAAAAGCTATTCTGCTCGAAGTGAGGATGGGTTAGAGTGGATCCTAAAAGTTCCCTTCACTCCCAAAGATTTGCCGACCGGAAAAGAACATCTCGCGGAGATCTCGCGAAAAATTGTCATCGAGATGGGAGAGATCTTACACAAAAATAAATCTCTCGACCTCTTGAGCCCTAAGAATCGCTTTACCACCCAAGATGGTAGTCCCTGCCTACTGTACTATAGAAATGACAATACGCTCGCAAGAAAGCTCGCGCAAGGAATCGGTATACAAGAGCTACTCGCTATCTGCATCAACGTCGTTCATGCATTGGACTCATTGCCCATATCGCTACCGGTACATGGAAATCTGCATCCTCGAAATATATTTTTATCCGAACGCGGTCGTGTACAGCTCGCCGATCCGATTACCCCATCTCTCGCAGAGAACTACGCCGAGTTGTATCAAGCCCGCAACCGAAAGAGCGCTTACTTTCCACCGGAACTGCGCGAGCAAAAGATATCTTCCCCTCGAAAAAGAGTCATAGACACATACTGTATCGCTGCAATTTTATTTCGGGGCGTCGTAAACAACAGCCGAATTGGTATTCCGGAAAAAGGGCTGGATAAAAAAATGCGCACCCTAATCCAAGAGACGGTTCAAAATAGACTGAAAGATTCTGGAACCAACCATCTCTTTCACAGTCGTCTCGCAAACAAGCTCTCTCAATTCCTAAACCGTGCCCTCAGCGAAAATAGTAAGCCGTCCCCTCCATTTCGCTTCGATCGTTTGAGCGATTTCAGCGCGCGTTTGCAAAATCTATATGATCTTATCGATCCAACCGTAACCCACGTCGGTAAAATCCTTCTCTCCCTTCCTCCCGGAGAGAGTTCTTTCCAAACCGACGAAACGGTACGCTTTTCGTGTACGATCGAATGTGCCCCCAAAATGGAAAACTTCGAAGAGATCTTGTGTGGTATTCGCCTTTCAGACCGAACGAGAAACGAACGCATCAAGGGTTATCCGTGCGACTATACGGTCGTATCTCACCCCACCGGACGTTTGCGTTTCGAATTTTCCCTCGGGCCGCTACCCGCAGCGAAATACAGCATCAACATCGCGTTTAAGATTCGAGAATCAACTTCAGAGCCGAGAACGGCGCAATGCGACTTTGACATCGAACCGGCACCCGGCTGGATACCCGAAAAAAGAGAGCCCAAAACGCCACCGATCATACTGCATCCAGACAAAACGCGCGTTCCCTCCATCATAGAAGATGAAGACGAATTCTCTTCGGATCTCACAGAAGAAATGTCTTACGAAAAACCCACACCACCGACCTTGCTGATCGATCATGAAGTAGAATCTCATAGCGAAGAGAGCAATCTCGATCCCGAATCCTTCTTTCCGTCCGAAGAAGTATCTGATCCAAATTGGAATCCAACGAATAACTCACCGAAAACTCCCCCCATCGTAGTGGTTCCGATTTCTCCCGCCCCAGAACCTTCTTCTCACTTTGAATCAATCGATGATTCCCATGAGTTTCCTTCCGTTCCCATGCCGCAAGCTGAGCCTCCACACGCGGAAGAAGGTTCGGAAGAAGAGCTCTCGGACTCACAAGATCCCGCAGAGAGCAATCCCTTTGGAACCAGCTGGGAAATTCACCCTCCGGAAAGTCAGCCCTATGAGTCTGAAGTATCAGAACCTTCATCGGAAGAGAGTGAAACCACACCAACCATTTTAGCCAATCTAAAAGATATATTGACCAACATCTTCAGTGATGCCTTTAGCATGTTCGTATTCGTCGCTGTGATCGTTGTAATCTTCATCGTTATCCTATTAATCTCTTGAACATCAGGAAAGTATATGAACATCCTCTTCTCTAAAGATTCGTATCAAAGCGTTACCGGTAACACCGTCATTCTACTGCTCGCGAAAGATGCTGATCGAAGTACTCTTCCAAACAACATACAAAATGCCTTAAGCCTGCACGACTTCAAGGCAAAGGCAGGTTCTCTACTCTTTTTTCCATCCTTTGGCTCGATCGCGGCCGACCGAATCATGATCGTTGGTAGCGGAGATGGATCCATGTATGACCTGCGAATCGCCGTTAGAGCCGCCGGTCACAAGGCAAGAGCGAGCAATATTACAGAAGCCATCATAAACGGATACGGCTTCAATGATGAACAAGTACATGCGACCATTAGCAGTTTTGCGGCAGGTAACTATAGATTTGACAAATACAAAGAGGAAGGGAAGCGGACATCTGCAATTTCTTCTTTAACACTTCTCCTCGATCGAGATCCCCCTTCGGTAGAGGAAGCCAAACACCTTTTGGCTGGTAGAACCCTCTGCCGAGATGTCGTCAATGCGCCGGCGGCGGAGATCTATCCTGAAAGCCTTGCCCAAGTTGCCCTCTCCTTGCAAAGCGAACATATCTCCGTAATGGTTTGGGACGAGAAGAAACTTAAAGCGGAAGGAATGGGCGGAATCACGGCCGTCGGACAAGGAAGCAGTAAGCCTCCACGCTTTATTCATCTGCATTACAAGCCTGCGGGCAATCCGCGTAAAAAAATTGCGCTCGCAGGTAAGGGTGTCACCTTTGACTCAGGCGGACTTTCGCTCAAATCATCCGCTGGGATGCAAACCATGCGTTGTGACATGGCCGGTTCCGGAACCGTGTTGGGCGTCTTTCGTGCGCTAAGAGATCTCCAACCCGATGTTGAAGTTCACGGCTTGATCGGAGCCGCAGAAAATATGTGCGGAGCCAACTCGTTTAAATTGGGAGACATATTAACCGCATACAATGGAAAAACCATCGAAATACACAATACCGATGCAGAAGGCCGTTTGGTTTTGGCTGACTGTCTCTCCTATGGTAGCAAACTCGGGGTGGATGCGATGGTCGATCTCGCGACACTCACCGGAGCCTGTGTCGTTGCTTTGGGAAATTATTACACTGCACTGTTCACCAATGTAGAGTCACTATCTGAACAATTGCAAACCGCAGCAGGAAATCGCGGTGAAGGGATGTGGCAACTTCCCCTTCCGGACTTTTACAAGCCCATGCTCAAAGCGGAATGGGCGGATATTAAAAATGTTGGCGGTCGAGCAGCCGGTTCGATTACCGCTGCTTTGTTCTTGAGCGAGTTCGTCACCGACACCGATTGGGCGCACTTCGATATCGCGGGCTCGGCTTTCTACGACAAGGGATTCCAACACTTTGCTCCCGGCGCAACGGGCTCTATGGTCGAAACATTGTGCGACTGGATCTGCTCCTAGTCTACCGCTCTTTCTCGGGGACTTGAAACCCCATTCCAAGCATAAAAAATTCGACGGACGTATTGCGGGTCGCCTTTGGCCGCAATCGTTTGACCGTTTGAAAGTGTTGCTGTACATTTTTGAAAAATGATTGTACATCCTCGCCGTCAAAAACCTTCACGACAAAACTTCCCTTTGGTTTCAAGATACTGCATGCGCACTGCAAAGCATGTCCAGCCAATTCCAGTTGGCGAATGTGATCTCCAAAACGATTACCCGTTGTATAGGGTGCGATGTCCGACAAAACCAAGTCGGCTTTGCCGCCCAATTTTTCAATCACGACACTCGCCTCTAAATCGAGAATCGACATGTTCATGAATATACCCGGATAATTCGCTACCTCTTTGATATCTACGCCCAATAAATTTGCTTTGGAACATTTTTTCTTCGCAAAAGCAGACCAAGATCCCGGCGCACACCCCAAGTCTACAATACGACTCTTCCCGCGAAAGATTTGAAACCGCCGATCAAATTCTTCCAGTTTGTAGACGCTGCGCGCAGCATATCCTTCATTCTTTGCCTTCTTAGTCCAAGAATCCGACCATTTCTTTTTCCGTTTAGCCATTGGAGCACGCCTTTTCTATCGTATTCCACAAACGATCCACCCCCTCTCGGGTCTCCGAAGAAAACGGTATCACGTCACTCGCAGCCAACCCCAAGCGAAGGGTCTTCAATTGCCTTGCCCGCTTGGATCTTTTCAGCGTATCCACTTTGGTGGCCACAATCGCGTATGGAATCCCATATTCATTCAACCGATCCAACATCTCTGTGTCGAGTTTTTGTGCACTGTGACGACCGTCGACCAAAACGACGACCAATTGTAGTGCCATTCGCTCATATAGGTACGAATCGATCATGTATTTCCACGTCTGCTTGACGGACTTGGGAACCTTGGCGAAACCGTATCCGGGTAGATCGACAAAACGCAAAGATTGATCCAATTCAAAGATATTGATCATTTGGGTTCTTCCAGGGGTGCTCGACACGCGCGCCGCTTTTTTTCTATTGAGCAGCGTGTTAATGGCACTGGATTTTCCAACATTGGAACGTCCCACAAAGGCAACCTCAGGTATACTGGTTTCAGGTGGTGCCTTTGGAAAGGAACCAATAAATTGTAGATGTTGAATGACACGTCCTCGATTCATGGCTATCTCATAGATAAAAGAAGGAGAAAAAATGGCGCTACTATCTTGGTCCAAAGCACCTCTTCCGAAAATTGAAAAAAATTTGCCCCTCGATAAGCGTATTTACTTTATAAGCGATCTACACCTCGGTGACGGTACCCGTTCTGACATTTTTATGGCAAAGGATCTGGAGCTCATGAATTTGATCGAGCAAATACGCTTGGAAAACGCACACCTCGTTATTGCAGGAGATGCCATCGATTTTCAGCAAGCGTGGACTTTTACTCGGATCATCGGGGCGCATGCACGACTCATGAGAAACTTATCCGAACTCGCGCACGACACGGGCGTATCGTACATCTGGGGAAATCACGACTCTGATATTTCTTTGTTTCGCGATGTCCTTCATTTCGACGTATGCTCCACTTTGACCATCGGCGACAAAATTAAGGTTGTACACGGATATGAGTATGATCCATTTATCGGCGACAATCTTCAAAAATCACACATAACAACCATGGCGCATCACATGGTTGAGCGACTGCTCGATACATGGATTCGCCCCCCAATCGAAAATTTCTATACGCCGGAAGGGCGCCTCGCCCTTTGGTGCTTTCACAAGCTTGCTCTGCTCATTCGTGCACGGGATAACATGTTTGATGCCGTGGGTCTCGAGCGTTTCAAGGGCAGAACGGCGGAGTACTTGCAATATTGGGCTATGAATCAAATCGCAGATCCTTCCGGCATTTTTGAACCGATCCGCGAAGAGTTACAAGACTCCCCCTTCGATTATATTGTGAGCGGCCATTCTCATTTACCGGGTCAAGTCGTCTTACCCAACGGGAAGAGATACATCAACACCGGCTCATGGACGTTTAATTCTTCCCAATATGCGATTTGGGACGGAGAACGCTTTACCGTTCTCGACTGGGAAACCGGAAAAGAATATACGGATCAAGGCTACAAATATCTTTTAGACCGCCGCTATCGTCATATGGATATCTTCTCCTGGTGGAGAGAAAATTATATGGGATGGCTGCGTTACCGCGTTGGTGAAAACGGACGCATACGACAACCCCAAAACTGGAATGAACAAAATGCGAGTTGACGGCAAAAACTACCGAACCATATGGTTAGAAGATGGCGTTGTAAACCTTATCGACCAACCCAAGCTCCCTCACACCTTCAATATCGTACAGATGAAAAATCACAAAGAGACTGCGAAGGCCATTAAAACGATGATTGTGCGCGGCGCGGGTGCAATCGGCGCAACCGGAGCAGCAGGAATGGCCCAAGTCGTTTTGGAAGCCCCCGTCGAACGCTTCAATGCTTACATAAAAGAAGGAGCAGACACACTCAGCAATACCCGACCCACGGCTCAAAACTTATTCTATGGTATACAAACCGTTCTCAAAGCCGTAGAGAGCGCATCTGACATCGATAGTGCGCGCATTGCGGCCGTAAAAGCGGCGGAGGCCGTTGCAGACGAAGACGCCAGCGCGTGTCGCCAAATCGGGCAAAACGGTGCAGCCTTGATTCAATCCGGCATGCGAATCTCCACGCACTGCAATGCCGGTTGGCTGGCCTTTGTCGATTGGGGAAGCGCGATCTCCCCGATCTATACAGCACACCGGTCTGGAAAAGACGTATTCGTTTTTGTCGATGAAACCCGACCACGTGGACAAGGCGCACGATTAACTGCTTGGGAACTGGCACAAGAAAATGTTCCCCACGCCGTCATTGCGGACAATGCAACCGGACACTACATCAAGGAGGGTGAAATAGATATGGTCATTGTCGGTGCGGATCGCATTGCCATGAACGGAGATGTCGCGAATAAAATTGGAACCTATACATCTGCATTGGCAGCCAAAGCCAAGGGTATCCCCTTCTATGTCGCCGCCCCAACGGCAACGATAGATCCGCAATGTCCCGCCGGATCTGAAATTCCCATAGAGGAACGAGGCGCTGATGAGGTTCGCTACACATGGGGGTGGTCAGATCAAGGAGAATTCATTCGTGTACGAACCGTCCCGGAGATGTCCAACGCTCGTAACCCGGCCTTTGATGTGACACCCGCCGGACTAATCACGGGAATTATTACCGAAAAAGGTGTGTTCTCACCATCGGAAATCCACCGGGTCGCTCCCTCTTAATCCCCACCCTTTTCGTTCTTTGACCGTTGCTTTGATAGTCGAACGGCCTTTCCATCTACACAATGTGAAGGCGCTTTGGGAGGGGCTTGAGAAGCATCTTTGTATAAACCGTCCTTTGGTCCAACCAAAAGAGCGTCGTTTGGAATGGACACACCGTAGTTGAATCGTGCCCCATTGCCAAGTGCAGCACGATGGCCGACGGCGATTCCTAAGAAATGCATTCCAGAGTCGACCCATTCGCCATTGTTTTCAACGCGAATCGGCTTTCCAAACGATAAATCCAACGCGACAACCCCAATCGCAATAAACGCCCCTTCTCCAAACAGACACCCTTGAAAACCTTGCCCATAAGAAAGCATGACATTCGGGTATAAAACGCTAAGATTGGCAATAGCCGCTCGTCCAACACGCGCCTTCTTTCCGATCACGCTCAAGTTAACGGATGTGTGCTCGTCTATCTTTGCACCATCTCCAATCACCGACGCCCGCACCACTGCGTGCGGACCAATTTCAACATTGTCTCCGATTTTACACGCTTCGATCACAGCGGTCGGGTGAATCTTACAATTCTTTCCGACTTCGCCAATGCGCGCGAGCATCGTTCTCTTCGAAAAGGAACGGATCCGCCACAGGAACCCCAAAACCATTCCGATCTTTGCGAAAAAACCACCTTTGCGCCATCGGTAACGCGTCTCTTCCGCTTGTGCGATAATCGCGATTTGATTCACGCGCAGAATATGAGACCAATGATCGATATGATGCGCCATATATGGAGAAAGACACACCGGCCGTAAGGCGTGGCGCATGGCTTCATGTAATTCGAGAGGCTCTCCCTCTCGAAACTCTAAATCCGGAAAAATGAGAGGAAGACCATCAAATTGAGGTGCTTCGCCCGCCTCGAGCACAGCGATGTCGTATGCCTGCTGCGGTCCGAGCTCTTGTAGTGGGTGCATGGCAACATGCCAATTAGAGTCTTTAATGCAAAGCCGACCACGGTGTTTTTTCAACAACTCTATGAGTGGGTACGTAAACCAAATTCGATCGGAAATCAGTATATATGGCTCATCTTTGGGCGGCTCCTCAACCAAGTCGACGCCGGCCTTCTCAAGGGTTTCCCGTTGAATTTCGCACAGAGGTGTATCAAATATTCGAACCATATCAACAGAATCTCCGAACGGAGCGATGGTCTTTTTGGTGCGGATTCGATAGGCTTTCATTCAGAACCAATTTTTACAAAAAGAGGAGTGTATGGGATTTGTTTCTCTTCTTCCCATTCTAATCGCTGTAATTCTTGCACTCTACACAAGGCAAGCAGTTTTCGCGCTTTTCTGTGGACTCTTATCCGCAGCACTGCTCCTGAATTGGGAAACACCACTCCATAGCTTTGTCTATTTAATCGACCCCTTAATCTTGGACGCGGTCGCGAACAAAGACAGTATGAAGGTCGTTCTGTTCTCTATCTTGATTAGCAGTACGGTCGAGATTATGCGCCGTGCCGGTGGCACGCAGGCATTGGTCGGTGTGTTCATCCGATTCGCAAAAACCAGAAGACGGGCTCTCTTGGGAACGTGGTTATCGGGACTCGTGATTTTTTTTGATGATTATGCAAACTGCCTCATCGTTGGCTCCTCTATGCGCTCGGTCGTAGACCGCGCAAAAATCTCCCGAGAAAAACTCGCCTATTTGGTCGACTCGACCGCAGCACCGGTCGCAACCTTGGCGCTAATCAGCACATGGATTGGATACGAAGTTTCCTTAATGGATACCGCTTTAAATCAACAAACGACGATTCCGCATACTTCTGCTGTGACAGCCCCCTACAGCTCTGTATTTGTATCCGATCCAAAACATACCCTCGAACAGCCGTCCATACGAATTAACGATCAGTCCTATTCCCTGCAGAAACAATCTTACGGTTGGTCGGCTGAGGCATCCACCCAAACCACGGGTCGATGGGAACTACAGATTACGGAAAAAAACAGTCAATATACGCCCTTAATCGCACAGAGTCCTTGGGAAAACGCAGCGATCGGTTTGGCGATCCAAAATGGAAAGACCGTGTTGAGCGATATAGCAGAAACCGATTTTCAAAATCAGACACCCACTCGGATTTTTACTGAAAAAAGTGATCGAGAAGGACTTCTTTTGAAAATTGCGCATCGCGGTAACGATGTGCTCATTCGAGATATACAAAACAATATGTTTCGCG
>JAYYRF010000740.1:0-7021 GCA_036127535.1 Myxococcota bacterium
GACCTTAACGGCATCGTTGGAGCGAAGCTTGATGAGGCGACGAACACTGTGGCGATATGCCTCGTCTATGGTTTTCCAAAGTTCGGTTTTGACGGCCTTTGGATGGTTCTCAAATGGAAGATACGTTCCAAAATGGGTGTCTTCTCCAAAAAAACCGGAATCCCGTAGCGGGTGTGTATTATCGAAGCTGAAATCCCCAACTCGGACATCTATATCGGCGTATCGGAACCGTTTCTCGTCCGGAGAAAGGATAGATCCCTCGCTTGCGCGAATCGACTCCTCAAAGCGATCGGTTATATGAATCCCGATCCAATATGCAGCTTCCTCTTTTTGGGAGAGTATTTCCCATGAACGAAGAAGCTCGGATTCTGCTAAATCGAGGATTCTATCTTCTCCAAAAGCAGGAGATAGTAGATGGAGAAGAGGTAGAATAAGCATATAACTTTTTGTCCTTTATCAAGCGAAAACGGTATTCTATACGAAAAGAATATAAGCGATTTTTGATTTCTTCCCAAAATCTTTCCGATTGTCGCTATGATTATAGCAACCCAAAAACGGTTTTTTCATTCTAAAAGTAAGTGGAGGCGGTATATGACCATTTCAGATGTATTGATTCAAGCACTCCCCAAGACGGATCTACATTTGCATTTGGATGGCTCGTTGCGATTACAAACCTTGATCGACTTGGCGCAACGCCACAAGGTTTCTTTGCCTTCGTACACCCCAGAGGGTTTGAAGGAGTTGGTTTTCAAAGAGTCATACTCTGATTTGGGTGAATATTTGGCTGGGTTTGCATACACATGTGCCGTTCTCCAAACCCCAGCAGCCTTGGAACAGGTGGCATATGAACTCGCTTGGGACAATATAGAGGAGGGGGTGCGGTACATTGAAGTCCGATTTGCACCACAACTCCACACCCATGCAAATCTTTCTTTAGACGACGTATTCCTTGCGGTTGATCGAGGTATTTCGAAAGCGCAGCGTGAATTTGAAGCATCTGATGCCGTGCAGAAGAGAGGAGAACCCCCTTTTCGATACGGTATTATCGCATGCGCTCTTCGGATGTTTCAAAGAGATACCTTGGGCTGGTACGGTTCATTCTATCAAAACTTTTATCGAGCGGAAGAGCGAACCATCTTCTCGCAAGCATCTTTGGAATTGGTGCGAAATACCGTTCGCTGCCGAGATCGATACGGTATACCCATTGTTGGGTTTGATCTTGCTGGCCAAGAAGATGGATATCCACCTTCCCACCACAAATCAGCGTATCAGTATGCTCACTTGCACTTCTTGAATCGCACTGTACATGCAGGAGAAGCCTACGGTCCCAAGTCCATTATGGATGCGATCACCGTTTTACACGCAGACAGAATCGGTCATGGCTATCACTTGTTTTCTCCCGAATTATGTGATCAAAGTATTCAAGATAAAGATGCGTATACGAGAAGACTTATCGATTACATCGCCAATCGGCGTATCACAGTAGAGGTCTGTATATCCTCCAACATGCAGACTAACCCAAAGATAAAAAGAGTAAGGGATCATCATTTTGGTTTAATGTTGAAGGAAAGACTCTCCGCGACCATTTGTACGGATAATCGCTTAATATCCAATACATCTGTATCGAAGGAACTGCGGATTGCCGTTGACGCTTTTCAAATGAGCAAAGAGCAACTCAAAGACACGCTGATCTATGGATTCAAAAGAAGCTTTTATCATGGCCCTTACATTGAAAAACGCGCGTATGTTAGGAAAATTATAGACTATGCAGAGCAGGTTCTCGAAAGCGATTGCTAGTTCTACTTTTTCTTTCCCCAAAGCCCACCAAAAAAACCACCGGCTTTCTTATCATTCTTTTTGGATGTGGTCGTGCTTTTCTGCGTGGCCTGTTTATTGGGCGACATCAGTCGTTTTAGTTGTTTCAGGGCATCGGAGTTCGAAGGATTTATTTTCAGGGCTTGCTTTAGTGCTCTTTTGGCCTTTTCCGGTTCCTCATTTTCGCGATAGGCGCGACCGATTAGCATCCAAGCGCTGTCGAGTTTTCTCTCTTGGGACTGGTTGATGTCGATGACCTCTCGAATTTCGTCTATACCGTCCAAAGCGGCTTCTTTATTGGAATTTCTCATGGTGTAGAACTTTGTGTACCCCAAATATGCCCGAAACTCGA
Source organism: Myxococcota bacterium (assembly GCA_036127535.1). Taxonomy (GTDB): domain Bacteria; phylum Myxococcota_A; class UBA796; order UBA796; family UBA796. The sequence goes on from JAYYRF010000740.1 coordinate 2,168, forward strand.
GTTCGTCAGGGTACGCTTCAACAGCCTTTTGAAAATTTTGATGCGCTTGTGGTATGCGACCTTGGTTAAACAGAGCCAAGCCTCTTTTGAAGTCCTCTTCCGCAGCCCAGTAGGTTTGTAGGGCTTCCATGGCCTGTTCTTCTTCACTTTTGATCCCGTGAATCTCTTTGTCGATGTATTTCTTTCTGGTCTCGTCGTTTTCTAACACTTCCCAAGCAGCTCGAATCTTATCAAACAATTCGGTTGCCAGTTCTTGCATCTCGGTTGTGGCGTCGTTGTAACGATCCGGGTGAAGATCCATAGACAGATCGCGGTAGGCTCTGCGAAAGTCATCTGCCGAAGAATCCCAAGGACGATCCAAAACTTCAAAATGATTCGCTGCATCGTTGATCCGAAAGCGGAGTTCCTCCAATTTATCGGCCATGGGATGGCGCTTTGGTGTATCTTCTGCAGGACTTTCGGCTGGAGCCTCGTTGTCCGCAGGAATATCCAATTCCTCTTCTTCGTTGAGGAGATCGTTGAGATCAAAGTCAAAGATCGCTTCCTCTTCGTTGTCGGCACGAATGAACTCCATTTGTTCGGTTCTCCACAAGAGCCACAAACAGGTCCACACCTTACGCGCATCGATTTGAGAACTACCAACACAGGTTGAGACTTTTAGGTTTTCATTCATGCCGCTGATGAACACGTTGAGTTCCTCGTCGCGGAGACTGAGACTTTCTGGTCGTTTGGGTGTTTTTACGGCCAGGGTTTCGCAGCGAGAATCGAGTTCCTCTTGACTCAGAGAATGTGAAAAAGCCTCGATGAATAAATCAGCGGTTGCCAAACTGGATTTTTTAGAGGCTGCACTGCTGCTTTTTTTGAAGGTGTTGAGTCGGTTCGTCGCTTTGAGAAGCCTGGCAAGACTCTGTTGGTAGAGAAGCTCTTTTGTATCGGCCTCGGGAAACTTTTCTCGTAGCGCTGGGCCTTGTTCGCTTTTGAGGTTTGATTTGGTTTGGACGAGCTGTCCGCTTTCAAAGTAGAAGACCCATCGCTTTTTGCCTTGATTGACATCGATGGCTCCGGTTTCCTTATTGATTAAAAATTCTAGCACTTGGTCGACGAATAGCACTTCGATTCTCCTTCGTATCTAATCTTAGTTATGAGATAACCGTTCGCTTGGATCTGATCCAATCTCCTCTTTTTTCATTTACGAGAGAACGAACATGAACATCTATTTTTAGAGTATCGTAAAAAATTAAATACAAGTGTATTCTCAATATGTATACAATGGAAAAGATGTGTGTTTTTTTGCGATGATGTGGCTGTTTGGGGTGAGTTGGTTGTGGGCGAAGCCGCCAGAGGTGGTTGGCATTGTCGTTCAAAAAGAGCCACTCAACTGCCCAATGTTGTGGCAAGTGGCGGAGCGTCATAAATTCTCTCTCTCCTTTCGCCTGCCAACCCAAAAAGAGAGCGGTACCGGTTTTTTTTGGAAGGGACGAATGTGGACGAGCTATCATTTAATCGCCGGGGCGTATGAGTTGGGCGTTCGAGCAGAACGAGGATTTGTGGCTCCGACTTTGATCGATGCCGATCCGATAGAAGACCACGCTATTTTCGATATGGAGGGTACAAAGAGATCGCTTAAGACTGCGAAGATGGTTGAGGCCGGAGAGCCAATTGTGTGTGCCGGTTTTGCACAGGGAAACGAGTACAAGGAAATCAGGGGAACCATTCTCGCAGTCGACGTCATTACCCAAATCCGTCGCCACACCAGTGTTCCACTCATCGAGGTGGATTGTCACGTTGTGGAGGGAATGTCCGGAGGGCCGGTACTCAACAACGATCGAGAATTGGTGGGTATGATCATCGCATCCGAAGTGGGAAGGAATGCCTATGTAATGCCGCATTGGCGCCTTGGGCGACAAGAGAGCATGTCTTTGGGCATTTGGTTTGATCGCAATACCATCGTGGCATCGGAGAGAGAAAATATCGTCTCAGGACAAGAGGTCTTGTCCATTCAAAGAGGGAACAATACCGAACACACGAACTTGGCGCGTTTGCATTCTGAGGAAGAAATCTCTCTTCAATTTACCAATCGAGAAGTTGTGATCCAGCCTCGCTCCAAAGTACTGCGGGAGCAAACCCTTTTTGTAGAAGAGGGAGAGCAGCTTCGGGTCTTGTTCCCCAGTGACGAAGCCGCGTCTTTGGGACTGCTGCCGAACGATCTCACATTGCCATCGAAAGATGCGAATCCTTGGGTATTGTCCCCTATTTGGCGGGGGAATCAAAAGCTGTACGTTTTACGTCCTCAATCCCAAGAATAAAATCCGCGTTTCGTCTTTTTACCCAACGATCCTTCTGCGACCATCTCTCGCATTAAAATGGGTGGTTTAAAGGCGGGATTTCCCAGGTTTTCGTACAAATACTCACCGATGGCGAGTCGAACATCGAGTCCGACCAAATCCGTTAGTTTGAGAGGACCGATGGGATGTTTGTAGCCGAGAACCATCGCTTTGTCTATATCTTCTGCGGAAGCCACACCTTCTGCGAACATACGAATTGCTTCCATACCGAGAGCAACGCCCAAGCGACTGGTTGCAAATCCAGGACTGTCCTTGACCAAGATACTTTCTTTTTCGATACGAGTGGAATAGGCCTGGACTTGTGCAATGACCTCGGCGTCGGTTTCGGGGTGATACACGATTTCCAATAATTTCATGATATGAACCGGATTGAAAAAGTGTGTTCCGATCACTTTGCTTGGGTTCTGAACGACTTGGGCGATCTTCGATATTGATATCGAGGAGGTGTTGGAGCCTAAGATGGTATGGGGGGCCGTGCATGCATCAGCGCGTTTAAGAATGCGGTGTTTGAGATCCAAGTTCTCTGGAACGGCCTCGATAAACAAATCGCAAGAGGAGCAAGCCTCCTCAAAATCGGTGTGAAAGGATAGATTTTGCAGACAGAGAGCTTTTGTTTTTGGATCGATTTTTCCGCGCGCGATCCCTTTGTCGAGATTCGCGCTGACTTTCGACTTTGCATTTTGCAACTGGTCTTCTGATACATCATACAAGGAAACGGTGTATCCGTTTTGGGCGGAAACTTGCGCGATACCATGCCCCATGGTTCCCGCTCCGCAAATCGTTAATTTTTTAATCATGCAAAGACTCCACTATTACGCTTAGGCCCTGACCCACTCCGACACACAGAGTCGCCAGTCCGTATTGCTTATCATATCGTTGGAGCGCATGTATGAGGGTGGTTAGAATGCGCGCTCCCGAACATCCCAAAGGGTGTCCCAAAGCGATGGCTCCTCCATGAACATTCACTTTTTGGGGATCCAGGTGCAAGCTTCGAATTACGCCCAAGGATTGTGCCGCGAACGCCTCGTTCAATTCGATAATATCGATTTGCTCCAATGTCATTCCGGATCGTTGCAGTGCTTTTTGGGTGGCCGGTACAGGTCCGAGTCCCATAACGGTTGGATCGATTCCAGCAGAACCGGTTGAGACGATGCGCGCCATTGGCTTTAGGCCTTGTTTTTGGGCTTGGTCGGCTGTGCAGACAATCATCGCACTTGCTCCATCGTTCAAGGTCGATGAATTTCCAGCGGTTACACTGCCGTCTTTTTGAAAAGCGGGTCGAAGTGTTCCAAGCTTGGCCAGCGTGCTGTCCGCCCTTGGCCCTTCGTCGGATGAGATAACCTGGGTTTTTTTTCGCCCAAAAGGCGCTTCGATCGGAACGATTTCGTCGGCGAAACAACCATTTTTTTGCGCAGCCAGCGCTTTTTGCTGGGAGTCAAAGGCGAAAAGGTCTTGATCCTCGCGTGAGATGTTCATTCGAGCGACGATATTTTCAGCGGTACAACCCATGGCTTCTAGGGGAAACATCGCTTCCATTTTTGGATTGGGATATCGCCAGCCGAGACAGGTGTCGTAAACTTGAACGTTTCCCGCTTTGGGAAGGTTTGGCCCTCTGGGCATAGAGTAGGGTGCGCGAGACATACTCTCGACACCACCAGCAAGAAATATAGATCCTTCTCCACAGCGGGCGGCTCGATATGCTTGCACGACAGCCTCCAAACCGCTTGCGCACAACCGATTGACCGTTACGCCGGGAGCGGATTGGGGAATTCCAGCAAGCAGAGAAGACATACGTGCGATATTGCGATTGTCTTCTCCCGCTTGGTTGGCACATCCCATAAATACGTCATCTATTCGATGGGGCTCGAGTCCGGATTGTTGGATAACGGCCTCTATAATTCGAGCAGCCAGGTCATCGGGGCGAACGGTGGACAAACCGCCTTGAAATCTTCCAATCGGTGATCGAAGGGGGGTACATATAACGATCTCTTGCATTCTTAACCCTCGTTTGGACGTCCATCAATTTGAGATAGTGCGTATAGAGCCGCTTTAGAAGCCTCTTCGATATTGGCTTCTGAACCGCCCAAATAGATCCGACCGAAAGCCCCGAAGGCTCTGAATTCGAGTACGTTGATATCCGCTGCTTTCTCCGCCTCGTTGGTCGCCAAGAGAGCATAGCCGGCGGGGTGAACTTCGAGTATATAGAGGGTTTCGTTTTCGTTGAGAAAGTTTCCGTGGCGCATCCGATTGACGAGCTGCGCTTGGTAGCCTTCGATCCCCGTCAGCGTTTGTGCGCTGACGATGCGCGGCTTGAGGCGATCTGTTTCTTTTACGTTGAGTTGCTCGAGTATGCTTTCCCCCGCGATGTGAACCTGCCCCTGATCGGCATGATGAAGCTCCAAGGCACCATATCTCCTTTCTACGACCATCATTCCCGGCGCGACTTTGGTGTTCTTCAGGGCAATGTCGGTAACGAGATTGACATCCATTCCCGGCGAAACCTCGATAA
>JAYYRF010000741.1:0-2664 GCA_036127535.1 Myxococcota bacterium
CGCTCGCTGTTCCGGTATACACAGACTTACACGATAAAGTTGCAGAGCAGAAAAATCTCGTTTTTCGTCATATGATTCAAGTTCTTCGCGCTAAATACGACGCGCTTCAGCGCAGTAAACCGATCGAACCGCTACACAGAATCGAAGAGCTCCGTCAAAGCCTCTTGTATTTCGAAAAGATGCTAACCCAACAAATGCAACATCTCTTGCGCCTTCGGATGGAAACGCTCAAGCAGCTACAGCCCGTTGATCCCCTTCACGCAATCGAAAAATCAGAGCAACATTGTGCGCAGCTCGGAAAGCAAGTCCTACGATTAACAGAGCAATTGTTGCGGCTGAAGAATGAAAAACTTCGCTCTCTAAAACCCTCTGCTCCTATGCAGCGATTCGAATTATACGAAAAGCGATTGCAGCAACTTTTTGTACAGCTAGAGCCCCTCGTTCACATACAACTGCAACGCCAAGAGGAGTTGTTGAAAAAAGAGGCTGCTGCTTTGAATGCTCTTAGTCCTCTTGCGATTTTGTCTCGCGGCTACGCAATCGCATTTCGGGATGGGAAGGCGGTTTTGGATGCGTCTTCACTAAAACAAGGAGATCGCCTTGATCTCCGCCTGCACAAAGGTGTTGCGCAGGTGCGCGTTGATCACGGTACAAAACGTCGTTCATCAAAAAGAAAGGATGTGCAAGCAGAAGATGCGGGCTCTAAGAATCCCATACAACCCGGGCTGTTTGACTAATCGATTGGTCTCTGTTTCATACATAGCTTTTCTAATTGTTGCTTTTTAGTACAGAGGAGATAAAATTTACTCTGACCATGATCGAGTGCGAGGTAAATGTGGCCAAATTTGAAGGGGTGCGTTGGGCGCCCAATCAACTTCAATGGATTCTGAAAAGCCGGCAGAAAAACTTTCTTTCTTCGGATGCGAAAACCTACGCTGTTTCTCGTTCCATTCACTATGGGATTTTTTTGGTTTTTGAGGGGATTCGCTTCTTCGCGTATCGCGATGACAGCAATCGGATTGCAATTCGCTTCTGCAACCTCGATAAGAACTTAGAACGCTTCTTACAGGGATTGGCTTATTCTCTGGGGCCAGAGCTTTCTCGGGCTTTACCGACAAAGGAAGAACTGCGCACGTTCATCGTTGACGACTATCTGCTTTCACCAATGCTGCGCCCATTCTTGCTCGACATGCTTGAGGATCAGGCGCAAGGTTATCTTCGACCCTTCACCTTAGACGAGGAACAGTCCATCGGAGTGACCTTCCCGGCCAATCCATCGATACGTCTGGCAGCCTGTAAATATGATCGATATCTCGGTGAACCCTTTGAAGGGGTTGTAATTCCACATTTGGTGCGTGCCGTTCGGGCTAATCAAACCGGCTGTCTCAAATTAGGAACCAATTATTTGATCAGTGTGAAGGCTGTGGAAGAGGCGAAAAGAACTGAACCGAATGCGAACGCGGCTCTTTTTCTAGACGATCGGTGTGATCTCCCCCTGCACGAAAGGGAGTTGACAGAATGGGATTCTTCTTGCATTCTCCTCGCGCTACGAGATGGTCGAATCATCAAAATTCCAGAGGGGCCGCTAATTCTTCCATCCGTCACCATTCGAGGCATTGTGTCTTTGGCGAGAGAAGAAGGGATACCGGTCGAAGAACGCGCTGTGCGATATGGCGAACTGATCGAATTGGTGAAAACAGACCAACTCGTTTGCATCTGCAGTATCGGAACGGCAGGCATTCTGAACCGTTGCTCTCGTCTGAGTTTGCTCAATGCTGAAAGACAACCCCAATGGATACATGAGCCGGATACCGAGCATCCCCTGTATGAAGCGTTGGCACGCCTTCGACGGCGCTATTGGCAAGTATACAAAGGAGAGCATCCGGCCCCCTTGGATATGAAAATATACAACCGGTTGGTTTCGGAGCCGTAAGGCTATTCTTTCGTCACGTTGAGTGTATAACTGTAGGTTTGATTTCCCGTAAAATGTTCGGGTACGGCGGAAACAACCAAATAGAGTACATCATCCGTCTCCTCAACCGTTACACTGCCGGAGCCAACCAAGCGACCACTCATGTTGAGTGATTCGTAGCGTGTCTCGTTTGCACCCATGACAACGGCTCGTACTTCGAAATGACTATCCGCTCCCTCGGAACCCGTGCTGTCTCCACCGAAGACGATGAAGTAATTCGCTGCTTCGCTAAGATTCATTTGAATCACGTTGTATCCCCAACCCCTTGGAGCATACTCTGCGGGTGGCCGGAAATCATTTATACTGGTATCGCTCCATTCTCCGACGGTTGGGTGTCGGTTATTGGGATCGCCAGCCATATCCACTTCTTGCCAAGCGCGCTCTACTTGCTCATCGCTTAAGTAGTCCAGGCCGCCCGTGTTGTGCGCCGCCCAGTTTGCAAAGATCTCTCTTAGTTCATCCCCTCCGATTTGTTCATAGTGATACAATTGCGGACTGGCATCGGTATTGGCATAAAATCCACCACTAATCACTTCTTGGGGTACTCCTTCTACTTCCGTCATGTAGTATAGGTAGGCATGCATGGCATATTGCCGTACCTGGTACATCCAGTCGATTGGATCGCCAGGTGCTTCGTTGGAGAAACTGTGCCAAAGAGCCAAGTGAGGACTTTCCACGAGGGCACCCACTTC
>JAYYRF010000742.1:0-3283 GCA_036127535.1 Myxococcota bacterium
AAGAAAGATGAGTTACATCCGCGGAAGAGCAAAACCAAGGATCCGATTTCACGTTCTATCTTAGAGTATCCGTACCAAGGAGAAGAACCATTTCAATCGATTGGGAATATTTTTGATTCATCCATGAACCCACAGCGTAAGAAGACCTTTGCCATACGTTCGGTCATGCGTTCGGTTATCGATCAAGATGGTGGCTTCTTAGAGCGCTTTTCCGGTTTGCGCGGAGGAGAGAGTTCCGTATTGTGGGAAACGAATATCGGTGGGTATGCCCTAACGCTTCTGGGGATTGAATCTCGCTCGATTGTGCGTCGCGGAAGAGTCCCCATGGACGGTCCCAACGCATGGACAGGAGGAACATTGTTTCCTCTGAGTTCGAAGAAGGTTGCGCGGGGAATCAATTCTGCGAGTGGCACGCGTCCGGTTGTTGCCTTGGCCAATCTCTCTGGGTTTGACGGCTCCCCGGAATCTTTGAGTAAGCTTCAGTTGGAATTTGGAGCGGAGATCGGTCGTGCCGTCGTCAACTTTGAAGGGCCGATCATTTTTGTTGTGATCGGACGGTACCACGGTGGTGCATATGTCGTCTTTTCCAAAGCTCTGAATCCGAATTTGAAGGCATTCGCAATAGAAGGCTCTTTTGCATCGGTGATTGGCGGTGCTCCCGCGGCGGCCGTCGTCTTTCCGCGAGAGGTGAAACGACGCGTAGAGATCGACGAACGTGTTGCGAAGATACGAGAGAGAGTATCCCGAACAACATCGTTGGAGCGTTTGCAATTGCTTAGCGAGTTAGAAAGTACCCGAATGGAAGTCATGCTTGAGAAACGTGGGGAAGTCGCAGCCGAATTTGATTCCATACATTCCGTGGAAAGGGCGATTCAGCAAGGTTCCCTGGATGGTATTGTTCGCTCAGAGGACTTAAGAATGCGTATCGTGCAAGAACTCGACGCTTTTTATCAGAAAGAATTGTAGAGAAAAAGTCAAAACCGGATTCTTTTCGCGCGTTTCATTGTTTGTATGGTTGTGATTTCCGAATAGGGATTAAGCGTTCTTTTTGGGATTCTGCAACGTCAAAGGTAAAAAAATTATTTTTGATTCTACACATTCAAAGAAATGAGGCAAACATGGGTTTGGTAAAATTGAGAACAGAGACACAGTGCGAGGAAAGAAATCAAGTTGTAGCCGACTATACACCATTGGTGCATCGAGTAGCAAAAAGATTAATGCTCCGGAATCCCTTTTCTTGGGATTATGAAGAATTGGTACAGATCGGTATGATTGGTTTATTGGATGCTGTAGAGAAGTTTGAAAAAGAAAAGTCTATCTCTTTCTTTGTATATGCTCGCATTCGAATACAAGGTGCAATTTTAGATGCAATGCGTCGAAGTGATTGGGTTCCGAGATCGGTTCGAGAACGCAATTCGATCTTGGAAGAGGCGCATCGAATTCTCAAGTCTCGTCTGAAGCGTGATCCAACGCACGCGGAACTGGCAGAGCAAATGGGATTTTCCATGCAGCAGTTCCAGCACTTTTATCGTCTTTGCGATACACGTGTCTTGTTGAGTCTCAACGATGGGGAGCCGATCCGCATTGAAGATGTCCTAGCCACGCAAGAGAACGACCCGCAAGAATCATTATTGGAAAAAGAGAAAACGCGTGTTTTGAGGGAGTTGGTAGCCAAATTACCTCCTCGAGATCAGCGTTTGATTCAGTTGTATTACTATGAGAACTACACCTTGAACGAGATTGCAATTCGCTTCGGCATTAGTGAATCACGTGTTTCACAAGTACATTCGCTCATCAAAAAGCGCTTAGCGAAAGATTGGTCTGCGGTTCTGTAGCGCCTTTTAAACGGCAAACATCAAAATTCCTTTATTCGAATCAACAGATCCGTTAGAGTAAACATATATTTTTTTCGGGTTTGTGATGTTTGCTCTTTTGATTCAATGTGCGTGGTCTTTGCCTCTTTCATACTATGTTTCGACCAATCCGGATCCCAAAGCATCATCTTTCTTGGGTGAAGGACAATACTCTACGTTGGTATATCGGGAACAAGAGCCTTTACAGTCGGAACCGATCATCCCTTTTTGGGCGTCTGCTCTTCGCTTTGACCGCGATGTCATGATTGCTTTGGAAGATGATGGTGACTGGGGAATGCTAGAGATTGCCATGATTAAAGATGCGGAAGACAAAGAAGTTTGGTTTGCGTTGGATTCGAAAAAAAATGGCCAGCAATTTATTGGATTACCAGACCATCCGCAAGCCGAACATCTCGCATCGTTGTTTCCGCTTACGCGTTATCGCGCGGCTCCACAAGTCTTGCGGGAAGGAAACGAATTAGCGATTCAGTATCGGCGTATTGATGGTGCGGATATTTCATTTCGGATTCCCTTTCGCGACAAGATGCGGCCTCCAGCCAAAAGAAATGGCCACGCGATGAATCATTCCCAAGGAGACATGCTGGCTTTACTGGACATTTCATCGCTGGATCTTCAGCCGGTTCGCTGGGAGTCGGGACAGCGTCGGCGTGCGCAAAAGGTAGCTTGGAAGTCCATATCGGGTGTTATGCAACAAACAGTTGTTGCGATGAAGCGAGCTTCTTGGCAGCAAAAAGAGCGAGAGATCGATGGCGTCGAAATGACCTCTCAGATCGTTGATGGACGATACTGTCTGCAAAATGATGTTCAATCGTATTGCTTCGACCAGATCGAACACGAGCGACAATTGCGCTACATCGAATTGTTTCAACCCCTTCGTGGAGATTCGATTGCCAAGATTTCATTGAATCCTTCTCTGCCGGACCTGCGTTTTCTTCCGCTGGAGAAACGGTGCTCAAAGATGATGGTTTCAATCGGAACGCGTGCAGGGTATCAAACAGGGAAAATATGTGTTTCCCCAACAGAGAATGGTGTTCAGGTGCTCATAGAGTCATTACAGCCATCTTGGGCGAAAGAGAGGCCGCTTTTGACGGAACTATTGATGGATAACAATCGCGTGCAGGGAAACAGTACGATTATGTCGGTCGGCGGACATCAGGAAAGTGTTGCTGTGTACCCGGTTGGGGAGCGTAAAGAAAGATCTGTGGTACTCGATTCGGTCTCTAAAAGCGTGAAACAACCGGTCAAGGCGCTGTCTTTTTGGATTGGCGCAGATAAATTACAAAGCAAGACCCTCTCCGGAGTGCCAATACATGAGATCGATACCGCTTGGTTTCCCATGAATGTAGATTGGGATGACAATTCTACGCTGAAGGGAGCGCATCGGATTAAAGTTCGAAATCCAGATCCAT
>JAYYRF010000743.1:0-5983 GCA_036127535.1 Myxococcota bacterium
TTGCGAACTATCGATAACTTCTTCAGACATTACCATTCTCCTAAGTATCTTGTGCTTGTTGTTCTAATCGTTCGGTGTACCACGATGGGGTCATTGCATAGACTTGCGTCTTCGATATAACGCTTTGGTACATAAATCCGCCTCTTCTTCACTTCCGGTGTCGCGAAGCTTCTGAAGAGACTTTTCGACCATCGGATTGTCGAGAAGCGCCAACGCGGAAATGGCAACCCATTTTTGTTGCTTCGTAGCCACCACTTTTTTGAAACTGAACATTCCTCTGGGCTTAATCCACTCCAGCATTTCTCTTTCCACCGCTTTTGGATTGAGTTGGTAGAGGATTTCTCCCATCACACCGGCTTCGCGAATCGAGTAGTTGCTTTGGTTCACCTTGTCGAAGATTCGAACAAATACTTTTATATCGCGTATTTTTGCGAGCAAACGCATGCCGCGTATTCGAATATCTTCGGAGTCCGAACCGAGGATTTCATACAGTTGTTCTGTAACCGGCGACGGATCGGGTAAGCCTTCGAGGACATCCAATGCGCGCTTTAAGATCGCAGTATCAGCTCTTTGAAATGCAGAGCGAACCAGTTCCATAGACTGCTCAGGCCGAGCCTCGACCAACGCCAAAAAGAGATCGCCGGCAATCTCGCCGTCCAAGGAGTTAATCTTTTGCAAGCCGTATTCGATATCGTCGGTTGCATACTTTTGAATTAAATCCCGTAGAATCCGTCGTGTAGTCGTACCACGCTCCGTTTCCAGGAGCGAAAATAAAAGCTCGAGGTGATCGATGGGAACCAAGTCGAGGAGTTCGATGAGCTCCGGTGGTGCCTTGGTCGAGCCGCGCGGTACCGACATCAAAATCTTACGGATGGAATTCTTGCTGACAAAGGACTGAAAGACTTCTTGTGCCTGTTTCGGATCGGATTGGAGTATCTCATCTAAGGAGCGTAACAGTTCCAAAAGCGGAGCGAGTTGCCCCTCGGAGAGAAGGAAGTCGCGGGCCTCGGAGAGCAACCCATCGATATCGGAAGGACCGGTCGGATCGACGGGATCCATGACCGCACGCAGCATTTCTGTGACCAAACGAACCGTATTTTGCGATAGGGTCAAGGAGGTGCCTTCTTGTCGCAGCTCTTCCAACCGATCTTCATTGAGGGATTTGTATTCTAAGTCGATCGGCTCGAGCACATCGGGCAATGGCAAATCCCAATCATTGGGAACTGCAACGTGACTCTTTTCTCGGCGACGCTCTCGCGCCTCTCGTGCCGCAGCAGCGTTGAGATCGTCGCCGCAGTACTCTTCGTCATCGGGCACAAAACCCTCGACGGCCGATATTTGAATCCCTTGAAAACCGGACTTAAGAAGCAGCGTTACGATGTCATCCTCTTGTTGGCGAATCCCCGTAAAGCGAATGGAAAGAACCTCGAGAAGACGAAGAAGTTCACTCCAAGAGACCCCAGGCTGAATCGTAATTTTACGCACACCATCTCGAAAGAGGCGAAAGGCCAGCGAGCGCTCTCGATCTCGTTCCAAGTATACAACTTCACCTTCACGCAACATTTCGAAGGGACGGATTTCGAGAATCAATTCCCCAAACTCTGACAAAGCCTTCGAGGACTCTTCCTTGTACCGCTGCAAGAACCCGCGAATCGCTTCGTTTTGTGGATCGTAAATTAAGAAACTTCGCGCAGCGCGTGCCAAGGCGCGCAACATTTCGTTTGCGGCTTGTCCGGCCGGTGTACCGCCCAATGAAATTTCTTCTTGTAAGAGATTGTCTTGCTCTCCGGATCCTTCTGTTTCTACTTCGGATGCTCCTTCCGTGACAGCATCTTTGGCTTCCTCTGCTTTTTCGTTTTCTACTTCGGACATGGTTACCTCTGGGGTATTTACGTTAAGAGTTCATCTATCTTGCTATTATCTTATCAAATCCTAATGTTCTGTATCAGAATATTCCAACCGATTAGGAAGGATCGCGTATGAAATATGCACTACCCGAGGAAAATGGTTTCTCTATCTACGATGGTTTAGCGCAACAATCCATCCAATCCTTTGCACGTCCGTTTCCCACACTCTCTCTTTGGAGCGAACCGCACTTTTACTTTATAGAAGAGCGAGAGGTCTTCGCATACCATGTTGAAAAGCAGACGTTCATATCCTTTGACTTACCCGAAGAGTTCCAACCACTTTGCATCTTTTTTTCGGATCCATTTCTCTTGATCGGCGGCAAAGGGGGGGCGAAAAAAATATTCGCATGGGATCCGGTTCGCAATGTACATCTTCCGGTGGATCATCCAAACGTACTCAAAAAATTTCGAAAATCCATCGACGACTTTTTTGTTTGGAAGGATCACATCTATGCATTGGACAATCATATCCATCCCAAATATCTCTTGAAATATGTCCAAACCGAAGTCCAAATGCAGTTACTGGAGCAGATCCGTCTACCGAGCCAAACTCCTGAAGAACGCATGTATCGCAGCTTCATGGTTGGAGATCTTCTGGTTGTGCTCTCAAAATCGAGCCACCGAGCCGGCTCGACAACCTACATCTCACTCTACAGAGATTTTCAGTGCATTCGCACACTTCACTGGCATAAAGTACCGGGTTTTGGCTCTGAGCTATCGGACATTTACGACATTCAGTTCTATGAAACACGCCTATTTCTCTCCACCAATTTAGGGCTCGGGATTTTAGAGCTACACGAATCGATGCAGGAAGAGGAGGTACAATTGTTTCGCGAGTATAAAAAGATTCATCAAATCATCCCGTTATCGCAAAAAAAGTGCATTCTTGTCATCAAAAAGCACTCTCTTACTTGGATGCAAATCGATTTGTCCTAAACTTGGGTTATTCTTAGTGGCAAGGAGCTCAAATGTATCCCGCAAGACCCCGAATCCTATCCGTTGGGACAGCCGTCCCGCCCAATAAATATACCCAGCAAGATGTCATATCACGCTACCGGGTACAAAACCCAACCATTCAAAACATCTTTAAAGCATCTCACATCAAAACGCGCCATCTCTATTTACCACCCGCGGATCCCAACGGGATTCCCAACGAAAGCCAAAGTGAACTCCTCAAAAAACATCGCAAAGGAGCAATGGATATCGGTTTTCAAGCGATAGAAGCTTGTTTAAAGCCGTTGGGACTTCGTCCAAGAGACATTGACATGTTGTGCTGTATTTCCTCGACGGGTTTTATGCTTCCGGGTCTGACCGCCATGTTTATCAAGCACTTTGGATTCCGAACGGATTGTCATCGCATGGACTTGGTCGGCATGGGCTGCAATGCTGGGCTGAACGGACTCAACCCGGCGAGCTCTTGGGCGCAGGCAAATCCGTCAAAGTTGTGTTTAATGGTATGCTGTGAGATCAATTCCGCGCTGTACGTTTTTGATGAGAAAATTGGTACCGGCGTGGTAAACTCACTTTTTGGCGATGGATGTGCAGCCGTTCTTCTTCGAGCAGATGCAAAGGATCAAAAAAGACTCGCTCCTGAAATCATCCACTTCTCCAGCCATATCATTCCGGACACGTGGCGGGCAATGAGCTATCACTGGAAAGATGAGCACAATAAGTTTTCCTTTTACCTCGACCGTGATGTGCCCTATGTCTTGGGCTCTCACGCAGACAAACCGATCAAAAAGCTCCTCGACAGCCTCGATTTAAAGGTGCGAGACATATCTCACTGGATCGTTCACTCCGGAGGGAAAAAAGTGATCGATGCAATCAAGTACACCGTAGGACTAACCGCACACGACATGCGACACACCATCGCAATTTTGCAAAACTACGGGAATCTCGGAAGCGGAAGCTTCCTCTTTAGCTATCAGCGACTTCTCAAAGAAGGCCTCGTCCACCGTGGTGACTATGGTGTTATGATGACGATGGGGCCTGGTTCAACAATCGAAACCGCTCTCCTAAGATGGTAATATGAATCTAACAACAATCGACTACCAAATAGATGAAAACTGCGCCACTGTTACGCTGCTGCAACCGTACTCCAACATGCAGATGGTGCGGGATCTCACAAGCGTTTGCAACCACCTAGAAGATGAATGTGCTGCACCCATCGTTGTAATTCGAGGGAGCAACGGGCATTTTTGTCGGGGGATTAACTTCGCAGAGTTCAATCCCGACGCCCCCATGGATATTCACGGGTTCAACAAGTGGGAAAAGATGTGCGTTCGCATCGAAAGACTCCCTAAAATCACCATCTCTATTCTAGAGGGAGACGTAATCGGCGGTGGATTTCAACTTGCACTTCTCACCGATTTCCGAATTGCCACCTCCGATATAAAGATGCAGCTTCCAGAGGTAAAAATTGGATTCTTACCCGGCATGGGCGTTTTTAGACTCGCAAAGTACATCGGTTTGGGGCATGCAAAACGCCTTATTTTACAGTCAAAGTCCATCGATGCAGAAGAAGCGCTCCAACTCGGATTGGTCGATCTAATCAGCGATGATCTCAACAATGCTCTGGGCGCAACATTGGCGCGTTTCTCTCCGGTGAACCCCACGGCGGTTCAGTTGGCGAGAAGGCTGCTGAATGAATCGTTCCACGACTCCTTCGAAGATGCATTGGGGCACTTTCTTGCGGCACAACACCGCGCGATCAGTCAAACCTCCTTTCTCAAAACCATCAAAAAAGAGCAACCGTCTTAGTGCCGCGCCCCTTCGAAATCCAGCCTGATGTTTTGGCCGCCATTCGTCCGATGAGGATAGAGGACATTCCACGCGTTACAGAACTCCATCGACAAGCGATGGGTCAAAGTCTATGGGCAAAACTCGGCCCCCGTTTTTTGCGCTCTATTTATAAAGCCATGCTTTCATCTCCCCTTTTTCTGGGTTTTGTCTATGAGCAAGAAGGCGGCATAGAGGGCTTCATCGCCGGCAGCATACACCTATCTCAAATGATGCGCTCTATTGGACTTCGACATGGACATCGTTTGGGTATATCCCTTCTGTTTGGCCTAAGGGATCCCAGCGTAGCGAAAACGCTCTTGGAAACCGCACAGTACTTTCGAAAATCCAAAGCCGGCTTGGCCGAAGAGATTCACGCAGAGAGCATGTTTTGCTCCTTTACCCCCAAGACACGCGGAAAACGTATATCAGGACATATAAACAAGGTTCTCTTTGACACCTTGCACGCAAGAGGCTGTCAGTATGTCAAGATTACGACGGAGACCGACAACATCGGAGCCAATCGACAGCTGCAAAGTTGGGGATTTGAATCGAAGGGAACCTTTCACTTCTACGAAAAAGAGATGATCTGCTACATTCTCGATCTATCAAAATCGGATAGAGTGGACGCAAAAGATTGGCTGAGGGAGTACGCATGAGACTAAAAGACAAAATCGCCATCATCACCGGTTCAACCCGAGGGATCGGTTTGGCCATTGCATCCGAATTCGCCCGCCAGGGCGCAATCGTTTTCATATCTTCGCGAAAAGAAGAAAACGTAGCCAAAGCCCTGCGCGAATTACAAAATCAATTCCCTGATCGCATCTATGGTAAAGCACTTCACATCGGTATGATCGATCAACACGCACCCTTTGTTCAATTTGTAACCGAGACGGCGGGTACACCGGACATACTGGTAAACAACGACGCCGCTAATCCGTATTTTGGACCCATGTTGAATTTGGAATGGGCTGCCTGGGACAAAACCGTGCAAGTCAATCTCAAAGGAGCCTTTGGCATGTCCAGGGAGACCGCAAAAAGAAGTATCGAAGCGAAGAAAGCTCTTTCCATCGTCAATGTGTCCAGCATTTTTGGTATGATGCCATGTCCACACCAAGGCATCTACGGGATGACAAAGGCCGCATTGATCTCCATGACCAAGACTCTCGCTCACGAATGGGCTCCGCACTCCATTCGGGTGAATGCCATTGCGCCCGGACTGGTCAACACCCATTTTGCCTCAGCAATCGTGCAGAATCCCCAGCTCAGTGCGATGTACACGTCCCGAGCCGCTCAGC
>JAYYRF010000744.1:0-3733 GCA_036127535.1 Myxococcota bacterium
CTCCCATAGGCATGAATAACATCATTTACGAAAAGAGTTGGACAAACACTTGCAATTAAAATCCAAAGGAATATTCAGCTACAGTCCATGTATACTGAAATCAAATGCTCTTTTTGCTTATTGCCTGTTTAAAATCTCCCCTAACCCTTGTCGAAAGCACCCCAACGGATTTGAAAGTCGACGATGTAAACGTACCCAATGCAGCAACACTGTGGGTCGAACTCTTTGACAAAGCTGAACGCTCTATAGACATAGGCACATTTTATATCAGCCCCAGTCCAAAGAAGGATGCTTTGGATCCGGTTTGGCGTTCTCTCGAAAATGCATCGTTGCGTGGGGTCAAAATCCGCGTGCTGGTCGATAAAAAGTTTTCCAGCAAGTATCCTGACCCTCTGGATGAACTGCGCACCTGGAAAAACACAGAAGTACGCCTCAGTGACTACCAAGACAGCGTGATGCATGCAAAATACTTCATTGTCGATAACCAAGAGGCCTTTGTTGGCTCCCATAATTTTGATTATCGCGCGCTTGAACACATATTTGAACTAGGGTATCACATACGAGATCCTGAACTGGTCAAATCTATCCAAGACATTTATGAAACGGATTGGAGTGACTCCCCGCTTAACGCAACGTCCCACATACGTTCCAACACCCGTTATCAAATCGTTGCCTCTCCTCCCCACAAACTCCCCAACACAGTCAAACATGACCTACCGGCAATTAAAGGCTTAATCGAGGGTGCACGCAGGAGCGTTAACGTTCAACTTTTGAGCTATACCAATTTCGACTATGCCCAAGAGTATTGGTATATTCTCGACGATGCGCTAATAAATGCTGTAAAAAGAGGTGTCTCCGTAGAACTCCTCGTTTCTGACTGGTCTCTTACAGGGCATAAAGGTAAAAGTCTGAGCAAACTTGAGTCCGAGGGTGTCGCCGTCAAGTATGTTACGGTTCCGGAACACCCAAATGGGCCAATTCCTTATGCGAGGACCATTCATTCCAAAATTTTGGTTGTAGATGATCGGCATTGTTGGTTAGGAAGCAGTAACTGGTCTCACGACTACTTCTATAAAAGCCGAAACGTAGGAATCATTCTCTCGTCCAAAAGAGAATGCCGCATTCTTTTCAAACGGTTTCAAGATGTATATCAATCAAAGTGGAGCCAAACATTTCCATAGAGGAATCAGCTTTTTTGTTTCATGTTTTCGTTATCTTTTCCGTAGCTTAATTTATGTAGGAGTTCGCAATGTTTTTCAATCTTTCAGCGCTGTTGCTAAGCCCAAATGCCGAGGCCATTGGATATAACAATGTATACACCATCAGCGATCTTAGTGAGTTATCGTCTCGGGTCGTGATGGCTGAGGTCGTAGACACCGAAAGTTACATGTCCGACGGAAAAATCTACACCAAACTTTCACTCGAAATTGAAGAAACGTTCATCGGAGTTGAGGAAGAGCAGTTGGAAATACATTTACTCGGCGGTTCTTATAACGGTCTCGAAATGAGCGTCTCAGGTCTTCCACGTGTTCATGTGGGTGAGAAAAAACTCTTTTTTCTCAATCACGAAAAATTGACGGGATTCGGGCAAGGGTTGTTCGCAGTGAATCAAATGCAAGCCGTTCGGGGAGTGGAGTCCGGGTTGGCGGCTGTGCAATTCGACGTACGAGAGACACTGCCGAGCGAAAGGGAGTCCCGACATTGTTTAAACACGATTATAGAATCAAGAGCCGCAGATG
Organism: Myxococcota bacterium; assembly: GCA_036127535.1. Classification (GTDB taxonomy): domain Bacteria; phylum Myxococcota_A; class UBA796; order UBA796; family UBA796. The sequence goes on from JAYYRF010000744.1 coordinate 1,740, forward strand.
GATGGACTCTTCGAAGTCTTTACGCCCACAATAAAAATAGCGAAGACTTCTCCTTATACCCGCTGAGTCTATATGAAGGACTCGAATATCAAATCTTGGCGTGTACCGATGGAAAAAGCGAGGCAATCCAATTGTCCATCATAGATCAATTTGGCAATGAAACCTTGAGTCAATCGGGAACCACCAACGATCTTGAACTTCAATTTACAGCCGAAGAGAGTGGTTTCTTCCAAATCACCAGTAATGTTGAATCCCTGAAACCGAAGGCGATTGCCGCCGGAATCTCCATTGCCGTTTTGTATCGTTAGTCTCAACGAATATCTTTTATGCAAAGAAGGCTTTTATAACTTGAATCGACCATACAAAATGGGTAATTAAGATTCATAGTCTAGGAGCACTCCATGTCGGAACACATTATTCATTCAGATACGTTGGCGGTAGCGGAAATCGCTGTTCGCCTCGGTTCAATATACGCCCAAGAAGCGCTTCTCGACGCCATTTTGGAAGAAGCAATCCGGCTTAGCAATGCCGATGGAGGGAGTCTATACCTTGTTAAGAACGGACAACTCGAGTTTAATTTGGTCAAAAATCTGTCTTTGAATTTAAATTTCGGACGCGAACAAAAATTGCCCGATGGATTCAAACCCATCCCTATTAGCGAAGATAAGGCCAAACATCTTTGCGTCTATGCTGTACAAAGATGTAAGAGCGTAAACATACCCGATGTGTATCAAAATACGACCTTTGACTTGTCCGGCACAAAGGCAGCCGACAAAGCCAACGACTATATTTCACGTTCCCTATTGACCGTACCGATGATGGATCACAACAACAAGGCTGTGGGGGTACTCCAACTCATTAACGCACAAAACCAAGAGGGAGACGTCATTCCCTTTGGTTCATCGATCCAATTGCTCATCGAAGCCTTGTCCAATATGGCGGCGGTTTCCTACAACAACACCTGTCTTCGCCTTGAACTCTCCCAACTTTTTGATTCGTTTATTTCCCTCATCGCCAATACGATTGACGAAAATTCAAGCTACACCGGGAAGCATACAAGGCGAGTCCCCGAACTCGTCATCGCAATGGCGGAGAAGATCAACCGATGCAGAACACCTCCTTTTAATCGCATCCACATGAACCATGCGCAAATCTATGAGATGTCCATTGCGTCTTGGTTACATGACATTGGTAAGATCATTATTCCCAAAAATCTACTCGAACGTAAAACGAAATTAGAGACCATTCGAGACCGAATGGAGGAAGTCAAATTACGATTTGCATTAAAATCATACGAAATCGAAATCGCCTTTTTGCGGGGGCATCTTTCAGAAGAGGCCTACCGAAAACAGGATCAAACCCTGACCGAAGACCTTGCCTTCCTTACAAGGTGCAATCAAGGTCGTCACAGTCTTTCAGCAGAGGACATTCATAGGATTGAAGCGATTGCTCTGCAAAACGTTATCATTGACAATGAACCACAACCGATGCTGCCCCCCCACTTCGTCCGTTGCCTATCCATCACCAAAGGCGTCTTACTCGAAGAGGAAAAAATATTTATTCGAAAGCAGATTCAAAACGGAATCCGTATGCTGGAATCCCTTCCCTTTCCCAAAAACTTACAGGGTGTGCCTCAATTTGCGAGTGAGTATCATGAAAATCGCACCGCAGAGGGAGCACTCCAGGAGGGAAGTTCAATTCAAGCCCGCATTATCGCCATCGCGGAAAGCTTCGAGTCGCTCACGGCCTCCACACATCCCAACCGTCCAAAGCACAGGCTCTCTGCAGCTCTTTTGAAAATGGCACAACAAAAAGGGCAGCAACTCGACGCGGATCTCTTCGACCTATTCGTGAAAGAGGAAGTATTCCAAGAGTATGCGAAACGATATCTGCCAACGCATTTGGTCGATGAAGTACCCAAGGATGTCCTCTTAAAGTAGGATTCAAATAAAGAGCTCCATTGCCGGTGCCCGAAGGTTGTAATGCGAACTCAT
>JAYYRF010000745.1:0-2744 GCA_036127535.1 Myxococcota bacterium
GCTCTAAACGAAGGGCGTTGACCGCTTCTTCTATTTTCGATCGAAAACTCCTATCCGGACGACTGTACAGATTTTTAGCTGTTTGCTGCGTCAAGGTCGATGCACCAGCGACAACCCGTCCCGCGGAGAAATTTTGGAACACCGCGCGTACAATACCCAAGAAATCAAATCCAACATGGTGGAAGAAGTGCTTGTCCTCTGCAGAAATAATCGCGTGAATCCAATCCTTTGGAAGAGCTTCGTAGGCGACATAGTTTCGATGCTGACCATCAAACAGAACCCCTATTGGCTCTTGTGAAGTCGGATCATTGGGTTGATATCCGCGGTAATAAATCGGCGATTCTTCTGAGATGATTTCGAGGATAACGTCTTTTTGAATCAAATCTCCGGGCTCTTTTATAATGTATTGCCAATACAACCCCATACCAATCAGACCCCCTAAAACGCCCAGTACCACCAAAACCCGCAGTCCTATCAACAGGACTTTTTTCAACAGGGTGGTGATCTTTTTTATCTTAGACATTGCGCTCTCTACTGCAGTCCGAGATGGTACAATCTTTCAAAGGACTTTTCCGGTGGAAACGTTTTTGCAACCGCACGACACTGCTCAGCGAGACCAGAAGCCGCATAGGCCTTCTCAACGGCAGATGCATATTCCTTCGGCGTTGCATCGGGAGATTGCGCCATCCAAGGCTCCGGCAGTATCTCCGTCATTCCGTCACAAGTGGAACCAATCGGAATCACGCCACTTGCCATCGACTCCAAAATAACATTAGAGGCCGGATCATAGCGCGTTGGCAACATCAACACCGAAGATCGACAAAATACATCTCTTGGATCAGCCATAAACCCTTTGAAAACAACACGGCTCTCTATTCCCAAGCGCAGGGCCAAACGTTGGTAGCGCGACCAACGGCTGTCGGAACCACAAACCAAAAGTTTCCAATCGGGTAGATGCACCAAACTCAGCAAGACCTTTTGCAGTCCCTTTCTTGCAAAATTATTACCGAGGAAGAGCAACGTTTTGTCCCGACATTCCGATTCCCGAAAGTAATGGGTATCAACACCAGTACGGATCAGAACGATTTTGTTCTCGTCAATTCCGTAATCGCGTAGCACATCGCGCCTGGCTTGCTCACTGTTTACGACCACCCAGCGCGCCTCCATCATAATCCGTCGATCTATTCTCCACTCTAACTCGTCCGCCAAGCTCCAACCATTTTCACGCATCCAGCGACGATGACTTCCCCCTCCGGCTCGGTACACGGTCGGGTTTCCAGCACGTACAAAACCAAAACGAATCGGCTCCTTGGCGGTACGAGATAAATATCGATCCAAAGCGAAACCCTTCCACACTCGTCCGCGCGCCCTTAGCGGATGGTTCTTAATCACAACCCCCTGAATCGGATCGCGTTCCTCCACACAACAAACTTCAAATGCAACCCCCTTCTTCAATAAAAACCGAGCAAATCCATGTACAAATCTCTCTGTACCACCATGCGTTCCAAAGGATCGAACCATTAACTGACAGCGCAACCCTTCCCCCTCAGCTTCCACCACTTCAAAAAGACATACAGACTCCCGAGTAGAGACAACAACAAACCGCGCAGTCCTTCTAAAAAACCCAAAAATACAAAATAATCTTTAATAAAATAAAAGCACGGTCTCAAAACGACATGTAAAACCGAGCCTCTTTTTCCCTCTTGCCACAAAGCTCGCGCAGCCAATGAGCTATATCGATCGATTGTTTGCAAATGCTCCGCAAGGTTTCGATACGGCGCATGATGAAGCGATGCCGTCAAAAGACCAACCGATCCGCGTACCGAGACAGAATCGTGCGGTTCTCTCCCTGCCCAAGTTGCCGACGCCTTGCGAAAAACCCGAACGGGCTTGTCTCTTCCGAAACAGCCGAATCGAACCACTTTGCCCCCCCACCAGTTTTTCCTGGGAACACGAAACGCCTCATGAGAAGCATTGTCTAAGATACGCGGAAGTTGAACTGCCAGTTGAGGACTGACCCATTCATCGGCATCTATACTGATAATCCACGGGCCCGTCGCCAATTCCAAAGCCCGATTTTTTTGCTGTACAAAGCCACGCCACTCCTCCACAAAAACCGTGGCACCCAACTTGCGTGCGCGTACCACCGTCTCGTCCGTACTTTGAGAATCCAACACGATGATCTCATCGACAAAATAAAGACTTTGAATCGCCCTCTCGATTCTATCTTCTTCATTCTTGGTGATGATGACACCCGAAATCGCTGTCATGTTCTATCCCTTCTTATGTAAAAAATCGGTATGATTCTAAACACAGCTAAATATTGGGTTACTAGTGAGCAATTCTTTATTTACTATGTAGACCTTTTGAGAAAGAGTCGGTTTCATAAACCGGAGCTTGGAGACAAAATTCCACCCAAAATAAACATTAACAAATGTAAACTTTATCGCTTGAAAGGGAATCGCGATCCAAACTAGCCTTACTTATATTATAGAATGCACTCTTCTCAAACAAAATTTAGCCCTGAACACACGATGGATCTTTCCCGTAGCACGATCGAAGAAATACCTTCGTCACAAGAAACCGAAGATCCGCTGGCGTGGATTCGTCTCCGCGAAGACAACACCTCGCACGATCGGCTCGAAGTCGCGCAAATCATAGGGAGCGAGATCACGGACGTCCGACACTTCTCACCCTCTAGACAGCCCATCACCCTCGGAAATCAAAACAAACACCGACTGTGC
>JAYYRF010000746.1:0-5266 GCA_036127535.1 Myxococcota bacterium
GGTGTCGTCGTTGTAGGTTCCACCCGAAATACTGGTTCCACTGACAACCGGAGCGGTGTTTTCAACCGTGACCGAAGCCGTGGAGGTGGTGGTTTCACCATCCGAATCGATGGCGGTTGCCGTACACGTGATGGCATCGCCCACATTGGTATCGCTTGCCGAAACCGTGTAGGTGTCTCCGCTTCCAATCACCACAGTGCCCACCGACCACTCGTAGGTCGGGGTAACAGAGCCGTCATCGCTATCCGAAGCCGTTGCCAAACATGTCAATTCCGAACCGGTAACAACACCCGTACTTGGGTCAATCGACGCGGAAACATCAAATTCGGGGGCGGTGTTAATCACGGTGACACTCGCGGAATCACTCACTGTCGCGCTGTTGCTGTCGGTGAAGGCAACACTGCAAGAAATCACGTCATCGGGACTCGCTATCGTCGAATCAAGCTGCAATGTTGCCGTGCTTCCCAGAGTTGCCGATGTGCTATCGTTTGTCCAAGAATACACCGCTGTGAGGGTTCCGTCGTTGAGATCCTCACCCGTTGCCGAACAGGTAAGCAAGTCCGCTACACTGGGACTGCTCAGATCAATTGAAACACTGCTCATGGTAGGATCGGTATTTTGAACGGTTGCCGTCGCGGTGGTGGAATCGCTTCCTCCGTATCCATCTTCAACCGAAGCCGTACAGGTTATGGTGTCGCCCACTGCCACATCTGAGGGGGTAAGGGTCAAAGAAGCTGAACTTCCCAACACCGCGCTGCCGTTCGTCCATTCATAGGTTGGCGTTAGGGTTTCACCGTCTTCGTCGGACACGCTTACCGAACAAGTGATGCTATCATTGGCATACGGGCTAGTGTTGTCGATGGATGCACCACTCAGCACCGGCGCTCGGTTTCCAATCGTGGTTTCGATTGTATCAGAATCACTGCCGCCGTCGGAATCACTGACCGAAGCCGTGCAGATCACTGCATCGTCGGGATTAACGGAATGGGCGGAAAGATCGATGCTCGCCCCCGTCGCCAACGATGTCGCTCCCACACTCCACGCATAATCGACGGTCAGGGTTTCGTCGGGATCGGTGACCGTGGCACTGCAGGTAAGGGTTTCGTCGTTGTATGCGGTGGACGGTGATATCGACAATCCACTCAAAACGGGCGCGGTGTTCTCAACCGTAACGGAATTACTGCTGACAATGCTTTCCCCATCGGAATCGCTCGCTGTGGCACTACAGGTAATCTCATCCCCCACGCCGATATCGCTGGCGGAAACGGTATAAGAGTCTCCGGTGGCCAAGCTGGTACTTCCAACACTCCACTCATAGTCAATCGCCAAGGCTCCATCATCCAAATCGTCCGCCGTCGCCGCGCAGGTCAATTCTGTGCCAACGACCACACCCGTTTGCGGGTCAATCAAAGCATCGGAGGTAAATTCGGGACCGGTGTTTTGAACGGCAACCGTCATTGAATCGCTCACCGTTCCGCCAGCCGCATCTTCTGCGGTCACCGAGCAGGTAATTTCATCTCCGGGAGAGGCCACGCCGCTGTCGAGCTGAACCGTCGATTCTTCCGCACTGATCGAAGCCGGATTGAGCGCATCTCCGGTGGTATCATTTGTCCATGAAAACGAAAGGGTTGGGACATCGCCGTCTGTATCGCTGGTGCTCGCCACACAGGTCAAAATGTCCGAAGCCGTCGGTGCCACCGGAGTGAGATTCATCGTGTCGATGGTGGGGTCGGTGTTCTCAACGGGGGCGCTGGCCGTATCGCTTGCGCTACCGCCAAAACCATCTTCTACGGTGGCCGTACAAAGCAATGTATCGCCGGGCTGAACCAAACTGCTATCCAGCTGAAGGGGGGTGCCACTTCCCACAACCGTTGTTCCAACGCTCCATTCATACACGGGTGAGACGCTCTCTCCGTCGGCATCGCCAACCGTTGCCGTACATTCCACCAAGCTGTTTGTGTAAATCGGAGAGGTGTCAATGGCAATGCTATCCACGGTGGGATCGCTGTTGTCGATGGTAACCGCCGTTGAGTCCGAAGCCGATTCGCCTTCGTCGTCCGTCACCGAAACACTGCAAGTCACCTCATCCTGCGGGTTGGCGCCAATCGCCGCCAAATCCAGGCTGCTTCCGCTCCCCACAACGTTTCCACCGATGCTCCATTCATACGACGGCGTCAGCGTTTCGTCGGGATCGGTCACGGTTACCGAACAGAGAAGCGTATCGCTGTTGGAAATCCCCGAAGATGGGGCAATGCTCAAAGAAGATAAGGTCGGGGCGGTGTTTTGAATGCTGGTCTCGGCTTCGGCAAAAGCACCGTCCGCGGTTCCGTCATTGGGGGTTACCCGAACCTTCCACGTCTCTCCTTTGCTGGTATCGCTGGCCGGAACCGAAGAACCGGTGTGGGTGGTCAAGGTTCCATCTTGAAACCATTCATAGGTATAATTGACGGGAGAGCCCTCTGGATCCACCGAATTCGTCGCCGAAACCGAAAGAGAATCATCGGTGTAGGCCGGATCGGGCGTCAGCTCCAATGTGGGCTGAGACGGGACACCGTTGATGCCGAACGCAATCACATCGCTCGCCGTCAGGCCATCGGAGTCGGTTGCGGTAACGGTCAGAACGTATTCTCCATACGCCAACGACGAGTCGATAAACTGGGCAACGCCCGAAGAGGTTGCCCCTTGCGTGCTGAAAACGGCTCCGTTGAGATCCCATTCGAGTGCGATCTCGTCCGCGTTGTCTTGGGCATCGGACACCGTCGCAGAGAAGCTAACGCTCTCCCCTTCGGAGTACGTCTCCCCATCGATGGGCGCATCAATCGTTATTGTCGGCGGGGAGCCGATGCTATAGGTAAGATTTGCCACACATTCTGCACCCACCTCGTCCAGAACCTTCATCGAAACCACATGGGTATTGGTACTCAGATCCGCGGTTGGAAATGTGACGACCCCCGCACTGTCCGGAGAGGAATCCCCCAAAGCGCCATCCTTGTCCGATGACCACTCCACTGTCAGGTACGACGCGGGAACATCAACATCGGACACCAACCCCACAAAGGTCACCGTGTCTCCTTCGGGACTCGCCCCACCGTTTTCCGGCGCGGTAATCGAACACTCTGGCGCGGTATTGGGCGGGCCAACTTCGACAATGACATTCGCAAGACCGGTTTTTCCCGATGAGTCTCTTACATGAAGCTCAATCGCGTGCTGTCCCTCGGATAGGTTTCCATATCCGATGACTTCTCCATCAGCATTGGGCATGGCCGTAACATTGCTTAGATCATCATTGAGGCTGCTCTTCCAATAGACGGTTAAATCTTCCGTATCGTCCTCGGCATCGGAGACCACACCCGAAAAGGTAATCAATTGGTCGGTGTAATATACACCATCCACTTCCGGTGTAAGAATCGCCGCTTCCGGTGACTCCGTGGGAATGACGGTTATCGCAACGGTATCAATTCCGACGGCGTCTTGCGGGTCACGAACCTCCAGCTGTACCTCGACATCGTTCTCTTCCAAAACCGCGTCACAGACACTGTTGCCATCGGCGTCCGCCACAACCTCAGCACAAAGCACCCGGTCACCCGCCCGCCAAGTGGATGTCAGTTCGCTGGTTTGATGGTTCGGGTCGCTCATCGAGCCGCGAAAGGTCACCGCCATTCCCTCAAGGACTTCATCCCCATCGGCATGAGAGGTAATGGTCGCCGTTGGATCGGAATTATAGGTTTTTAAACCATCATCCGAGGCACAAGACAAAAAAAACGGAACGGTTAAAAAACTGATACAACGCATGTGACACACCCTGTTGATAATTCAGTTCTAAATTTAATCTCATCTTTTTGAGTTCACAAAAAAGATCATTCCAAATTTTTCCATCCACAAAGTATGGGTGTGCATCACACCCAATTCTTCGGAAATCCAAAATCGGCCGCTTCACCCTTTGTGAAACAAATATGATGGATAAATGCGACTGCATCGGTTGATTTGTGTTTCGTCAAGGACAATCGATTCACGCAAAACGGTGCGATCTTCTTCAAACGGTTCACCCAAAAACCCAAAGCACAACAAAGCACAATTCGAATCCAACACGATCAATACAGCCGCATACAGCGGCGTTCTTTACATGGCATGCTCAACCCTATCGTTTGAGACCTACCGTCCAAAAAATCGCCGGAATTAGTGCCAAGAGGCGGGGCCCGGCAGGGTTGTACCACAAGCGGAGGCCGAGAAGACACCGGAATTGTTGATGATGTAGCGGCCGTGGGGAAAATCATTGCTCGCGCTGCTTTGTCGGGTCAGCGCAACACAGCTATAGCTATCCGTACGCCATCCACAGCAATTGATATCGGCAAACGCTTCGCAGTGGTCGATGCAGTCTTCGGCGGAGTAAATGCCATAAACAATATTCTCCTCGTTGTTGGATTGACACCAGTCGTTGACCACCATTTCACGACAAACCGAGAGCGTGCTGCCCGAAACATTCACAGAAGCACTGCCGGTATATCCGTCCTCGGTTCCATCGTTGGGCGTAACACTGCATTCCCAAACCTCTCCCGCTGTGGTTTCCGAAGCCGAAATGGTATCACCACTGTGGGTTGTGGTACTCGCGGTTCCGGTGTAGGCTGTACCATTCACCGTCCATTCGAAGGTGTAGGTGATGGAATTGCCATCGGGATCAACGGAGTCGGTGTCGATGACACAGGTGAGGTCGTCTACCAGCTCGGTCGCAGAAGAAGGGTCTATCGAGATATCGGGCGCAGAGGGTTTGCCGGCGTTGTCGGAACGCCCGACGCGGAAGCCGACGGCCTCGGTGCGGTGGGAAGGGATGTGGTTGTTGCGCCTCGCAGAGCGAAGGTCGTACGGCCAGTTTTTCCAGTACCCACCGCGGAAGACACAGTTGGAATCCATCTCCCGTACAGGGTCGGTGGTTGCACCGGTACCAAGAGATGCGGTGTAGGTGTCATGCGTCCATTCCCACAAATTACCACTCATGTCATACAAGCCATTGTCGTTCGGGGTTCTCGTAGCAACCTCTTTGCTGCCCAACGGATAACTGGAATTGCTCCATTGATTGTTTCCACAAAACCATGCCAAAGCCCCAAGTGCAGTTCCATCTGATAAGGTCCAATTCAAATTGCAACCTCCATAGGATTCATATCCATTTGGAATCTCACCACCACCATTTGGGGTCCAAAAGGCAGCAGTCGTTCCCGCTCGTGCTGCGTATTCCCACTCGGCTTCAGTGAGTAAACGATATCCCGTGCAA
>JAYYRF010000747.1:0-5460 GCA_036127535.1 Myxococcota bacterium
GAATCCATCTATATCTTGGTCGATTTCGTCATCTGGTATCGTTCCGTCACAGTCGTTGTCTATACCGTCACACAGTTCCGGAGCATTGGGGTATATCGTTCCGTTCCCGTCATTGCAGTCTCCATCGGCCGGAGAATACCCGTCTTCGTCTTCATCGGCTATCGATTCGGTGGCATTACCGGATAAAGCGATGTAGATCTTATCTTGGTCTTCATAGGTCGTACGAATTTGAAGTTCGGGGCTGGATGCACCCAAGTCACTCGGTTTATAGGTAACCGAGACTTCGAGCGATTCATTTGTTGATAACTCGGTGTCGTCGCCACGGGTTACTTCCCAAACACTGGAACCGTCACCGATTAGAGTGAGAGATAGGATGCTGATATCGGAAAAATCTTGATTGGTTATGGTCAAAGTTTGGGTTTCTTCGGTGCCAACGGGTTGATCACCGAAATCCAAAGACTCTGCGGAAACCGTTAGCCCTGAAGACGATGATTTCTCTTCCTCGCAGGCTAAAAATAGAGATGAAAACAATAAATACACGAAGTGCGCTCCTAGATTTTATTAATGTATGTTGTTCTTAATTTATTTGAAAGGTCGGATGTTGCTAACTTTTCTTGCTTAAATAGTGGAATTTTTTGAAGACCGAAAGCACTTGATTTGGAGAGAGGAACGATCGTGCACCATTGGGATGCCGAGGAGCACCACCAATAGAGCTCCCTCCTCCCCACAAAACATTGCCCCCTTCCAACTCGTTTAGTGAGCCTAAAAAATCCGGTATCGGAAAACGAACAAAATCCGATCGCTTGCCAACCGTATAAGACCAGGTATCATGAGCTGCCCTTGCGTAAAGTAGGCCATACGGGGCGACACGATACAGGAATGCCGTACCCTTTCTTGTTTTCTCTTGCTGCAGTGTGTCGTCTGGATCATACCATACGGCGGTGGACTCACCCCGGAGATGTGGATTTTCACCCAAGTCACCTTCGAGATAACGATCTATGTACGATAGATAGAGATGGAGTAGAGAAAGGTCTTGGGGATTCGTCGGCTTGGGTTTAATCCACGAAGACAACAAGTGCTCTTCCCCATAGCTCGGCCCTAGAGCGTCCACGCGTCCAATATCGTGAATCAACCGCTGAAGGGCATCATAGGGTTTCGATGCCAAAAGCCGTTTGGGATTGAGGAGTAGCCATGTGGCCAAAACCGAATCCGCGTCCAAATCATTGAGATAGATTCGAAAACCCTCAAAGTCTGCCCCCAGTAAAATGGCATCTCGCACTTGTTCGCAGGTCGCCAACGTGACGTGTCGGATACAATTTTTGTGATGGTCGAAGGAGAAACATTGTCGTTTATGATCCAAAGCAGGCCCTTGCACTGCACCATCGAGGGCAACAGAACGCTCCTCTAAATCACTCATGCTCCATACATGGCCTTGAACAAATATAATTTCGCTTCTCATTCTTACCTCAATGAAAACTAAAATGATATAATTAGTTTTGTATCCCTTCAGCAATGTGGAGACCCTATGCGTCCCATCCTTCCTTTTATAATGTGTTCATGTATCAACTCGGATAAAGTCCTTGTTGAAACCAGACAGCCCCCCGATATCCTCATTGAGCAACCAACGACGGGTACACAAGTATACGCCGGAGCAGAGGTTGAATTCATCGCCCGTGTCCAAATTAACGATGGCTCCAGCTTCGATCAATTCAGTTACTATTGGAATTCCCAAACCGACACACTCTGCTCGCCCGTAACGCTGGACGAGACCTTGTACGCAAACTGTACCGGGGAATTTAGCGAAATCGGAAACCAAACAGCCAAAATCATTCTCACCAAAAACGGTGACCTTGCCGCGGAGGCGGAAGTTGAGTTTGAAGTAATCTACAACGAACCTCCCACAATTGAAATTCTCTCTCCCCAACAAGACGATCTCTTTCCAACCGGTGAGCTAATCGAATTCGTTGCTGAAGTGACGGATACTGAATCAACGCCGGACAACTTGATGGTCTTTGTCGAATCTTCGCTCGATGGCTCTCTCTCCGTCGAAGACTACGCAACCAGTTCGGGAGAATATTCAACCGCGGTACAACTCAGTGCCGGACAACATTATATCACCATGACGGTTGTCGACGAATCCGAAGCCAGCGACGAAGAATCCATCATCATCAATGTCGTCGAGCCAGGCCCGCCCGAGCTAAGCGGCGTGTCCATCGATCCGCCGAATCCAACGACCAGCGACGACTTAACCGCCATCCCACAAGGGTGGAACGATTACACCAATGCGCCCGAAATGTATGACTTTCAATGGTTCGTTCTCGATGCGGATAACGTTCCACAACTCGATCCCACTGAAACGACCAATGTATATCCTGCGTCCAAAACGAGTAAGGGAGACCTCATTCAAGTACAAGTCACGCCTTACAATGATATCGGCCTTGGGGATGCCGAATTGTCGACGACCATCGAAATCTTAAATAGTCCTCCCACTCCGCCCGTTGTTGAAATCTCTCCGGATCCGGCTCAGCCGGGACAAACGCTCTATTGCTCCGCCACCGACGCAACGGACGCTGACCAGGATACCCTAAGCTACGAGTATATTTGGTTGGTAAACGGCGTCGATATTATGGAGCACTTCTACATTCTCGACGGATCGCTGACCTCGCATGGAGATATGGTCGAATGTCAGGCGCGCACCTTCGATGGAGAAGAATACAGTACCCCTGTGACCGAGTCCATGATCGTCAATGATACCATTCCACCAGACAGTCCCAATATAGACACACCGGACAGTTTCTTAAACGAAACCGCAACCACAGTTTCCGGACAATGTGAAGCCAATTGCAATCTGCTTTTGTATTGTAATGACAGCTCTCTTTCTTGGACGGAAAGTGCCGTCTGCGCCAGTGATGGCACGTTCAATATCACAACGAACCTGAACCTCGGACTCGCAACAACCTGCTACGCAACCTGTGAGGACATCGCAAGTAACTTGTCTTCTCCCTCCAACAGCGTCACATTGGAGGCGTGCTCTCCATCAGATGGATACGAAAGTTTGGGCGGAGACTCATCCTCTACGGCCATCGATCAATGGTCTGCCCTCCACGATGACAACAGCAATGCCATTACGATTCAGGGCAATGTACTGACGGATGATAGCTCTGACTGGTATATGATCTCTGCAACCGATGACGTTAACCAAGACCTTTCCGAAGGCAGGGATACCTTCCGCTTCTCCGTTGCCTTTACAACCGGTGCGACCGACTACGCATTTACCGTTTACGCTGGTTCTCCTACAGAATTAGAGTGCAGCGACACCGGATATACCAGCTACGATGACTACAACACCGATGTGGGAGAAGGGTATCACACAATACCCGCCGATCCGCAGGCCTGTGGGGTCACTGGCAGCCAACTCAACACCTGCACCGACGACAGCAAGGACTACTACATTCACGTTTTCCGGAAAACCGCCGTCAGTTCTTGCCAAGAGTATGAACTCGCGATTAGCAACGGCGCATGGTAGCCGAACATTTTGAACATGATCAAAAAGATTCCCCAAAAACTGCTCCAAAATGTAGATCCGCTCTCCAAAAGCCAAATGGATGATTTGTACAAAGCTCCCATCCCTTACCGCCCCTTTGTCTTTGACCAACGCGTAGTGGATGTTTTTCCGGACATGATCGGAAGGTCGGTTCCTGGATATTGGCTCAGCAACTCGTTTATCGGTTTACTCACCAAACGATTCGCAAAGCCCCAAACAAACATTTATGACTTGGGATGCTCTTTGGGAGCAAGCACATACAGCATTCTTCAGCACAATGCCCAAAACGGAGCAACGATAATCGCCGTAGACTCCTCCAAAGAAATGATCACACGTTTTCGAGAGAGCCTTATCCACCAAAATCAAATCAAAAACGTCCACCTTTCCCACGGTGATATTCGAACCTTCCCGTTGGAAAATGCATCTGTCGTCATTCTCAACTATGTTCTGCAATTCATACCTCCTCCCCAAAGAGATGCACTGTTGTCCAAGATTTACCATGCTCTCCTACCCGGTGGCGTGCTCCTGCTCTCGGAAAAACTTCGTTTTGGGGATGAGCAAACCGAGCAAAAATTACGGACTTGGCATCACGACTTCAAAGCGGCCTCGGGTTACTCCCCAATCGAGATCGAGCAAAAAGCGCGCGACATACGGCAGGTCATGCAAACCGATACCCAAGAAGAGCTACAGCACCGAGTCCAACAAGCGGGATACACAGCACAAACAGTATGGATGCAATGCTATAATTTCGTATCCTTTGTCGTCGAAAAATGAGCATCTTCCCTTTGCCAGCCGGGCTAAGCCCCTTCGAAGACGCAATCCGACAAGAACTGCTACGCTTTGAATCCAAGCCCAACGGTCACCGCGAAGGCTGGCGTGGATGCTTAAGAAGTCTCCCGACGGTCAACCCAAGCAGCATCCATCTCAATTCAGACACTGTACAGATTGGCCTGAAAAGCGACCTGACGGAGGCTCAAGCGGACGTCCTCCAGCAGTGTCTCCAAGCGTTTAAACCGTGGAGAAAAGGGCCATTCCAATTTTTTGGTACGCACATCGATACCGAATGGAGATCGGACTGGAAGTGGAATCGACTTAAGGATTCCATACAGCCCTTGAAGGGACGCAAGGTACTCGATGTGGGCTGTGGTTCCGGCTATCATTGTTGGAGAATGTTGGGGGCGGAAGCGGCCTATGTTTTGGGTATAGATCCCTCTCTTCTGTACTGGATGCAGTTTCAAATGGTCAAAAAGTACATACCGACGGCGCCTGTATTCTATCTCCCCTTCAAAATGGAACACTTTCCCCCAAAGACGCAATTCTTTGACTCTGTTTTCTCTATGGGGGTACTCTATCACCGAAAATCGCCCTTTCTTCACTTGGAGGAGCTCAAATATGCGCTGAGAATGGGAGCAGAACACATTTTAGAGACCCTAATCACCGATGGCCCCTTGCATCATTGCTTCGTTCCATCCGATCGGTATGCACAGATGAGAAATGTTTGGTGCATTCCCTCCATAGATACCCTCTTGCTTTGGCTCAAAAAAATGGGCTTTCGAAACGAACGCTGCATTCATGTGTCCACAACGACCGTCGAAGAGCAGCGGACGACGGAATGGATGACCTTTCATTCTCTCAAGGACTACCTCGACCCGAAGGACAACAGCCGCACCATTGAAGGGTACCCTGCTCCCAAACGCGCCATATTACTCGCCAACCGCTAACGCACAAACACAGCGTTAAACTGTTGCGTACAACGCACAAAGGTGGTGCACTTACTGAGCTGCTTGAGCGTGGGTGCCCCCACATAGGTGCACGTCGAACGGATTCCACCCAACAGATCCAGTATCGTTGCATTGACGTCCCCTTTGTAGGGAACCTCGACAACGCGCCCTTCCGACGATCGGTAGTTGGCGACT
>JAYYRF010000748.1:0-3265 GCA_036127535.1 Myxococcota bacterium
TGGATGGGAGATTGCACGGCATGGACGGATTGCGTACCCGGAGAGTTTGTTGCCTTTCCAGGAACCGACAGTACCGATCGATACTGCCTACCCTGCTTGGAGGGTATACACTTTTCCGATATCAACAACGCACCAGAATGTACAGCCATCACAGAGTGCGTTGCGGGAGAATATATAGAAACGGCTGCTACGAGCGCCTCGGATCAAATCTGCACAACCTGTACGGACGGCATGAACTTCTCCGACACCAGCAACGCACCAGAATGTGCGACGCTTACCGAGTGCGTACCCGGAGAGTATGTTCTCTCCGAAGCGACTGTCACCAATAACCGCATCTGTGCCCCCTGTATAGAGGGAAGTACCTTCTCCGATACCAGCAACGCACCAGAATGCTCGGTCGTCGCAGAGTGCGCGCCGGGATCATATGTAACGGCGGCACCCACCACTACATCGGATCGAGAATGCGATGCTTGTTTCGCGGATCTAAATTTTTCAACTCTCCCCAACGCCTCCTCTTGCACCCCCTTAATCGACTGCCTCGCCGGAGAGTATGTGCTCTCTGCGCCGACAACGATCACAAACCGTATCTGCGCACCTTGCACAGAAGGAGCGAATTTCTCCAGTACCAACAATGCGCAAGAATGTACGGCCATCACCGAGTGCGTACCCGGAGAGTATATTCTCTCTCAAGCAACCGCGACAGAGGATCGTATCTGCTCCCCCTGTATAGAAGGCAGTAATTTCTCGAATACCAGCAATGCGAGTTCGTGCACGACCGTCACAGAGTGCGTACCCGGTCAGTTTGTGGAAACGGCAGCAACCCGCATATCGGATCAAAGCTGCGCATCGTGTACCGAGGGATTAACCTACACTGACCGGTCTAACGCAATAGCGTGCCTGACGATTCAAGACTGCATTGCGGGTGAATATGTGACCGCGGACCCGACGCTTAGCAGCGATCGACAGTGTGAAATCTGTACACCGGAGACGTGGAACGATGAAAGGAATTCGCAAGGCTGCCATGATTGGACCTCCTGTGTTGCCGGTGAATTCGTCTCGCTCTTCGGCAGTACCACATCGGATCGAGAATGTGAGGCTTGTACCGAAAACGTCGACTTCTCTCTCTCCGACAATGTCGAAAGCTGCACAGAAGTACAAGATTGCCCAGCGGGTACATACATTCTTTCCGAACCCAGCGTCATATCCGATCGAGAGTGTGAGACTTGCGTCCTCGATGAAAATTTCTCGGATACGATCAATGCAGAGGCGTGTGAGGCATTGACGGATTGCGCAGACAACGAGTACGAAAAGACTGCTCCAACCACCTCCCAAAACCGAGAATGTGAAACCCAGTTTGCCTCTCTTGTTGTCGTCGACGGAGAGGCCTTTGAAGGAGGACAAGACACCGCGCAGATGCAAATTTCCCTTTCTGAAGCTCCACAAGCGGATGTTTCGGTATTCTTTCGCACAAGCGGCAGCGCGCAACACGGCGACGACTATCTTTTGACGGTGGATGGAGTGGAAGTAACCTCCTTCGTAACCATTCCAGCGGGTCAAAACAGCGTTGAAGTCTTTGTAGAGCCGATTGTGACCCCGAATTTAGAAGTGATGGAGTCCATTTTTCTCACGCTCGTCGACGACACAAAATACGAACTGACCGAAGAAGCCACCGGTGAAATCAGTATCTTTGAGTATGGTCCATCCAACGGAAACACATACTACGTCGATGAAAACGGTGATGACAGCAACACTGGAGAAGAGTCCGCTCCCTTTGCGACCATTGGCTACGCCGTCGATCAGCTCTCTGCGGGTGACACACTCTACATCAAGGACGGCACATATACCAACGACGACTATGTCAGCAGCCACGGAAGCAACGGGACACAAAATATTTCCAATCCCCTTTTGGCTAAAATCTCCGTTTCTGGAACCGAAGACAACTGGATCAAAATCGCGGCATATCCAGACGGCAACGATGTTCGCCCACTCTTAAAGTTCGACGGATCGGGTGGGATCGAAATCAAACAGGGAGAGAAATATATTATCATCGACGGATTAGAGATCGAAGGCGCCAACAAAGAGATCCAATTCGATTGGGCACATCATCATCGGTGGAGCAAGGAGAATTTCTACAAAGGACGGGGCATCTACACATGGGGACCGGTCGATCACATTGTCGTGCGCAACTGCAACGTACATCATACACCGGGTTCTGGAATTCGCTTCAACAAAGCGGATTATATCATGGTAGAGGACAATATCGTCTCCAATACCACTTGGTGGTCGAGCAGTGCAGAGAGCGCCATCGTTATTGCAACGGCTGAGAGCATCGACACCGAAGACGCCGTCAAGCATCTTTACTCCGGAAATGTGGTCTACAACAACTGGAATTTTCTCGAATTTTGCAGTACTCCCCTGCGATACAGCACGGACGATGAGTACGGAAATTGCGACTACTATACCGGTGGCATTATCGATGGACAAGGTCTTTATGTGACGCGGAACAACAATACCTACACCCACGGTCGCATGCGCTTCGAAAATAACATCGCCTTCAACAATGGCTTTGGGGGTGTGGTTTACCACAAGACAGATCGAGGAGAGTTAATCAACAACTTGGTGTTTATGAATGGAGCCTATCCAGGACTCTCAAACTATACCGGATTGACGGTCAATACCGCAGACGACTTGATTATCCGAAACAATATTATGTGGGCACGCGAATCTGACGACTACGCGATGAAAAACAATGGAAATGCCAGCAATGTCGTCGCAACCCACAATTATGTCGTTGGGAAAACCCAGTTCGGTGACGCGTCAGAGAATACCATCATCCATTTCTCTGACGCGGAGGATTTGGGAACCTTCTTTGAGAATGTAGTCGACATCAGTGATGCACACCCCGATCCTGCCGCAACGGTTGGCGATTATGCGCCGGCGAACATAGATGCCCTGATACAAAGCTACGCACTGGATTTTTATCCTCTTGAAACCGCAGACGCGATTTTGAATACGGGCACCGCGAACGATGCGGCCAACGTAGACTCGAATAAAACACCTCGTCCGCAGGGCTCGGGAATCGATATCGGCCCATATGAATACGTTGAGTAAAGAGGCCGGAGAGAAGATGGATAAAGATTATCTCATCAGCGGTGCCAGCAGCGGTATTGGACGGGCGATGGCAGAAGACCTCGCACAAAAGGGACATCGTGTATTTGCAACCGCTCCTACCGATGCGGAACGACAACGTTTAACCGGGATCTCG
>JAYYRF010000749.1:0-9933 GCA_036127535.1 Myxococcota bacterium
AATGCAAGGAAGAGCTTCGGCTAAAAATCGAATCCACGAACGTTCAATGCTGACCGAATCATCCTTTAAAGGGGGAGAATATCCTTGACGGAACATACCCATCGCGACGGGGCGACACCCTTTACAAAGAGAGATTTGTATGTAACCCCTCCGGGCACTTGGCAGTATATATCGATTGTGGTTAAAAATCCAAAATTCAGGATTCCAAAAGGTGGTATTATGCAGCGCTATTTCTCAACCCCCATTACTGAACTGTTTGGAATTCAGCATCCGATATTGTGCGGTGGTTTAATGTGGCTGGCGGATGCCAGGTATGTGGCTGCGGTGGTCAATGCAGGGGCAATGGGCTTCATCACTCCTCGTTCTTTTCCTTCGTTGGATGACTTTCGAATGCAACTTCAATTGGCCAATCGGTTGACAGACGGTAAACCCTTTGGTGTAAATTTATACATCTCCGGTCAAAGGGATCGCAATGAGTCTTTGGAGAACTGGATCGATATATCTCTACAAGAAGGGGTGAGACATTTCGAAACTGCGGGATATAGCCCAGCACGGTGGTTACCCCGACTAAGGAAAGCCGATGCCGTCGTAATTCACAAGTGTACGACCATTCGCCATGCTTTAAGGGCGGAGAAAGACGGGGTCGATGCTATATCGCTGGTGGGTGCAGAGTGTGGTGGGCATCCCGGATCGGCCATTACATCTGCGTTTTCCCTCGGCGCTTTGGCCAATCAGCAATTATCCATTCCCTTTGTAATTGGTGGTGGGATCGGAACCGGACAGCAACTGTTATCCGCACTTGCGCTGGGAGCCAATGGGGTGCTGATCGGTTCTCGAATGTTGGTAAGTGAAGAGATATGGGCTCATCCAAAGTATAAAGAATATCTTCTTACTCTCGATGAGAACAGTACAAGAACGGTTTTAGAGCCCTTTCGTAAGACCTATCGCTGTCTGAACAATCAAACAGCGGAACAGGTTGCTGCATTGGAGCAAGAGGGTGAGCGTGACTTTGATTTGTACCGACCATTGGTCAAAGGCAGAAAGGCATTTGATGCTTACAAGAGCGGTGATTACAGCCAAGGGATTCTTTCATTGGGACCCGCCATCGCATTCGCCCATCGAATTGAACCGGTTGAAAAGATTATTCAATCGCTTTTGACGGAAGCATTAACCGCGCACCAAGTCTTACAGGATACGATGCGAAAGACCTAAACCCCAAGGAGGAACACTTTTTTGTGTATGCTGGCCTTGACTTTTAGCTACTACAGAGTAGATTAATTCCCCAAAAGTGAGGAGCTTTCATGCGCTTGTTCTACATATTGGCCGTGCTGGTCTCATTATTGCTTCCCCGTATCGTTATCGGATCTGAAATTATCCCAAAGAGTAACGAACTTTGGCTTGTTCGAGACCAAGAGAACCACTGTTTGGAGGCCATTGCCTTATTGGAAGAGGCCGCAAAAAAAGAGCCGAGCGAATTTCAGTATCATTGGCATTTGTCTCGGTTTTATTATTGGGCTGCTGCGGAAGCAAAGACCAAAAAAGAGAAACAACGGTACGCAAAAAGAGGATGGGACGCGGCGAACAAAGCCACAGAGCTTAAGCCTGAATCGGTTGAGGGATGGTACTGGGCAACGGCCAATATCGGTTTGTACGGAGAAGCCGTCGGTATATTTGGGGCGATGAGGCATGGGCTCGGGGACGTCTACACCCAAAATGCAAACAAAGCGATTGCGATCGATCCCCTGTATGACGATGGTGGTCCATATCGATCTTTGGGTCGATATTACACCAAACTTCCTTGGCCGATGAAAGACTTGGAAAAATCTATTTCTCTGATTGAAAAGTCCATCGCACAAAATCGACAACGGGCTCTCACCTTATATTTTTATGCAGATGCCCAAGAGCAGTTGGGAAACAAAGCGGAAGCAAAAAAATACTTTGAAGAGATTTTGGCGTTGTCGGCAACGGGGCCGTATGCTCCAGAAATTCGCCGCTATCAAGGCCTTTCTACGCAAAGATTGTCCTCTTTTTAGACGTTGTATCCCTTCGTTGAATATGCTTGGGTTTTCTGTGTTTTGGTCATGCTGGATATTTGAATTTCTGAGTTTTACGGTTTCAATTATGCTTCTCGTACACCGGAATCAGGGTACACGCATGTCGTCTGAATCAGAAGCAAGGGTTTTTCGCATCAATGTATTGGATTTGATCTACCCGTTTCGCATGCGGCATGAAAAGAATAACGTTCTACAGGTTCTATTGGGTGAGGTCAAATGGAGTTCGCTCAAAAATTAGGGTATCGCGTCGCACATTTACGATTGGAATAACATTCAGGTCAGAGACCTATTTGTGGGTAACAGAGACACCTTTACGCCACTTTGTGTACCATTTTGCCCATTCTCGCCACTGTTTGGCTTTGTTTGCGCGCACCGCTGAGAAGGTCTTTTTTTGATACTCCAAAGCCTGTGCCGGCGTCAGTTTGTACGTTCTGCGTGGTTTACCGTGTATACCCTTAACGACGACCCACTGCCCTTTGACGAAGAACAAGGTGTGGCTATTGGCGGTCTCACCATTTGGGTTGAGCAAGTATACATGCGTTAAGTCCTCAATACCCAATTTCTTTCTCATGCGATTATTAACAAAAACGGGATTGTCCAACGTAACCGACGTCATCGGCGTGAAGAGTACGCTCATAATACGCCAAGACTCATCGGCTGATATTTGGTTGTCCTCCGCATTCTTGACCATATTCGACACCTGTTTTTCCGAAATCGAAACCCGAAAGTTAACGTCTTCTGCAATTCCCTCGGATAGCTTGAGTTCGGTTCCCGTGTGCTCGACCGTAAAGCGCTCATCTGTACCCTCTATGGAAACACCGATGGTATCAAAGGTGTCCTTGAAGTACTCGACAAGTGCGGGCGTTTTGGTAATCCCATTCCATACATCCATTGCACGTATTGGTGCTGGTTCTGGTACGGATTCTGCTTCCGGAACGGCTTCTACCGGCTCGTTCGTTGCAGATTCGGGTGTGACATCGTTTGTGGAAGTCGTAGATTCTTGTGCTGTTGAAAGCCCGATTCCAAGAATGAGAGAGAGTAAGATCGACAACGGTGGCTCCTATTTGTTTGATGTTTCCGATACATATACTGTTCGATAAAAGACGGCAAGACCTCCCCGCAGGATATTGGGAAGGACGCTCAATTCGCTATCCTTATGATTCTATTCATCGATGGGTATAATGGGAAGAGCGATATAGCTACTTCCAATTTGGTAATAGATCGTCTCTCCTCCGAAGCTGCTCCACAGATCAATCGTGATTGTTGCATCATCCAAATCACTCCATACTCCACTTTCAGAGGCGACAGATGGGGTTGAGAATGATTCCCAGCTGCCGAACGCTGCATCCAAAGCCCAGTAGGCATAAAGTCGTTCAATATCGTTGCTTCCATCACCATCAGCATCGATTTGGACACGAGCTTGTACCGTTTGTCCTACCGCATGGGTATCGAGGAACAGCTGCAATTCGATATCTCCGTTTTGATAGGTTCCGGTGACGCCGGACACAGAGAGGGTTGTAACCAACGTAGAGTCGTTGGGGAGCGTGTTGATGTTGTTGCCGCTGTTCGCGGGGATTGCGCCGTCCACGGTGCTACTGGGTGCGGAATCCACAAGCTCTGTTTGGGTTAGGTAGAGGATGACGCCATCGACCTCTTCGTCTTGTGAAGGCTCTGCCGTTGGTTCTGCTGTTGGCTCAGATGCCGGCTCTGCTTCGGTTGCATTAAAGTCGTCGATGGCATCGAAGTAATCCCCAATCGAGAATCTGAGTTCCCATGCGTGACAATGGTTGTACCATGCACCCGCCGCACCAAACATCGGCCCAAAGGGAGTGATGTAGTCTCGATTGTGGGTCGATGAAACTTCACAATTGGCGGCTGCATCCATCTGAGAGGTACCGCTGACCTCCCGAATGGTAATACTGGTTTGTGGCATCATTTGTTCTTCAGAATACTCCAGTGCCAGTAAATCGTACAGCGGTTGGTCTGTCGCGACGGTTTGGGCAAAACTCAACGAGATCTCTGCCTGATTCGGAATGACAAATGCATAACCGGCTGCGTACATGTAGTTGGGGCAATCTGCATAGAATCCAGGTGTGCAGTATGGAGAATACGGATATACCCGAGACGCTACGCTTTCTTGCGTGCCGTTGCTCTGCCAATTCACTTCGTGGATCAAATCGTCTTCTGTGTGATTGGTGACAGTCAAAACGCCCCTATCGGGAGAGTAAATACGCACAATGCGCAGTCCAAGCGGTACACCGTTGGAAATATCGGTTTCGTTGCACTCCCACCAACCGGCTTGGTCGGTATGGCTACCTTGTGCGGTATTGCATCGTATTTCATTCTCGATGTCAAAAGCAACCGCATCTCGTTGGACAAAAACCGTATCTTCCGGTGAGAAAATGAGGGCGGCGGTATCGGAAACTTCTGAGCGGAAAAAGAGATTCGAACTGGTGTACGCATCGGACACCGCATCATATTCGTGAAAGAAACTGCTGCGAAAATCGAAGTGAGACGCGCATAAACTACCCGTTGCTGCATCTCCAACGCGACAGTGGTGGTTGATATTAATCGAATTGCCGTGACTGTAAAAGTGAGAATCTTTGAATTCTACGAGTGCACTTCCGCCCATTAGATCAAAATTGGTGTTTACGAATGTACATCCATCACAGAGTGGACCGGAGTGTTCCCCGCGTCGATAGGTTTTCCAGTATAGAGATTTATTGCTTCCGTAGTTGGTGTAATTGTGAAAGGAAACGTCTCCGAGGTCGTAGCCACCAGCGGAGAAATCATTGAAGTACTCCGTGTGATCGTACAATTGAATATTGAAGCTTTGGTCGGCACCGCTTTCGGAAAAGGGTTGACAGGTTTTCCAATCTTTTACTGTGCCAATGTCTGCATCTCCATTGCGGTAGTCTACGTTGATCCCGCCCAAAGCAATCATGTTTTGGGGGAAGGTTGTGTTGGCATACCATCCAAATCCGGCGTTGTTGTGAAATACGTTTCCAACCGTATATCCGAAGGGATAGGCGCTTACGCAGGCACGCTCTTGGGCCATACCCAGGCCATGAAAAGCCAACCCGCCTTGCGAATTAACATACATCGCGTTGTCGTATCCAGAGACGCGGTTTCCAATAATGTGATTGAGGGAAGATAGAAAGTATAGACCCGAAGACTCTTCGTAGTCGGAGTCTTGGGTTTCGGGTCGGTTGTTCGCGTTTTTTAAACGACACAAACTGTTTCGCTTCATCACACCGGTCGCACCCACGACGTTGGATTCCGAACAGATGACGACATTCTCCTCCACCACATTCTCGATTTCGTTTCCGTCTTCGATGTAAATACCCGGACCGCGGTGATTATAAATTACGTTCCGTTGCACCAACGACCGATGGGTGCCGTGAATGGTGATGCCCTTGTTGACGCCATTTTGTATCGCGTTGCCGATAAAGTAGGATTCATATTGGTTTTCACCAGACCAAACCCGATATTTTACGTCGCCGATATGGTGCATATGCAGGCAATATTCTGCCAATTGTCGACGGCCGCAGTATTCGACTGCAGCGTGGGATATTTGGATTGTGCCACCGTTCATCTGCGCCGTTGTAATCCCTTGCGCACCAAGCATGCTGCAATTTTCTCCACAAGCATACTCGGACATCGATTCATTCTCATATCGCTGGCACGCGCCCAATTCGTCACATTGGTCTGGGAGAGGGGAGGGAATACCGTTCACCTCTTCTTGGCACTGTTTACAGGGCACAGATTCCGTATTTTCGTATTCTGTGGTGGGGGTGCCACTGTTGTTTGCATAGTCGTATGACGTGGCTACACGGGTACTCGGATCGGATGGATCCGTCAAATATCCACCGGTGATGAGCACGCTACGGGTTTGATTGATGACTTCCGCTTGAATCCTCGGCATGGGCTCCGTCGTCGGACTGCCTCGATGATTGACCTGCAGCGCCTCATCCAAGATGATTTCACAAGTATTTTGATCGATATTGCTGATTTCTCTCTTTTCCGCTTTCCATTTCGTTTCGGCATTGGCACCGCTATTGAAGCCATCGTTGATCATGCCCGTCCATGATTCTTCATGGCCACCGGTTGCGGTCACGACCAAAAAGTCACCTGTTTCCCATCCGCTACAATCATCTACGTGGATGCTGTTTGCCGTCTGCTGATGGCTTTCGTCGGAGTCTTTGGTCAAAAGACTCCACGGCGTTTTTTCTTTTCCCGCGATTTTGACCGTACCTGCATGGGATTGAAGATGGCCTTTGCTATTGCAGTTTGGATCGTCGTTCGCGGTCAGCGCATAATCGTTTTCTGGAAGACCGCAGTATTCGTGGCGTAAGAAGATCTCTGCGTTTTCCGCTTGTGATGCGGTCTCGCCCGTCAGATAAAATTCGCCGTGAACGGTGATGCTATCTGCGATGAGGAGTGTCTTTTCAGCGGTAGAGCCTGACCGCAGCCACAAGGTTCCGTGAACGACCATATCGCCTTGGCATACCACGGATGATCCCGTATCTATGATATAGCAACTGCCTTCGGGAACGGTGCAGTCTATGTTATTACCGCCGATGAACGTTGTATTGGACGTAGAGCAATTCTCTGCAGGATTGGGGATCGGATTGGGCACAGAACTGAATCCTTGCTCCGGTTGTCTTACATAGCTGCGAAAGTCTGGGGTTGTTGGTGTGAACACACAGGCAGGGGATTCGGAGCAGTCTTCGTCTTCGCAATCGATGTGATCGTCGAGATCGTCGTCGGTACCGTTTTCACAGTTTTCACCCTCCGGTCCGGTGTCTACCGTCTCTTCGCCGGTGTCATCTGCCGTATCCGCTGTGTCTATTCCTTCCCCCGAATCGTCCGGAACAATGGTTTCGCTATCGTCCGGATTGGATTCTTTCGTATTACACGCAAAGAGATGAACGAGTAAGATGAGAGGCGCCGCGAACATAATCTCTCCGAAAATGAGTGCCGAATCCCGTTGACTATAACGCATCGATACCGGAGACGTCCGCCTGCAAAAAAGGATTCGAAGGGAACTGTGATCCAAGCGGTTAAGTGATTCATGATGTGAAAGCATAATTTTATGATGGAGAAAGAATATGTTTATATGGATGCTTTGGTACGGATGCTCCGGCGGTGGGGAAAACCCAGAAGATACGGCGATCCCTCGTTTTGATGTTCCTGAAGGTCTTTTTGAGATTACGTCATACTCGGTGAACGAAAGCGGTTGCGAAGAGCCTGGAGAAGATCGCGTCTTAGAGCTAACAGAGCCCTATATGTTTTTTTTGTCGGTTACGTTGATGGAAGAAGAGTATGTCACAGCCTACAGTTGTGCGTCGGAAGATAATTGTGTCGAAAAACAGGATGCTATCGATTCGAATGAGCCCTTTTCGATGGCTCTTACTTATACCTTTTCGGAAAACGAGGGAGAGGATCGCATGAGTGGTGTTACCCAAACAACGGGATGGAGTATGGGGGACGGAACGTGTTCTGCGCCGGAGCGAAGGGATCTCTTGCTGACCTCTTCCGCAGAGACGTTAACCATCCGCAATGCGATTACTACGGGAGAGGATTATTTGGCCGATGAAGATGGGTATTGCACGAGTGATGCCGCTGCGATCGCTTGTCAAGATATGCCTTGCACCCAATTGGAGACAGTTATTTTACGTCCGATGTAGTTTGCGGCCTTTTTTAGGATATTTTTACCGGATTTTTTGTTTAATGTGATACCGATTGATTATATTATCTTCGTGTTTCGCTCAGACTTCGTGTCTGGAAAGAGCGCTACGCTCTTCATATACTGTTCTTTTTCATTACCGATATATTGGTCATTTGGTGTGATATTTATGGCCATCGAATGCGCTTTCTCTAGAAGCCCCTAAGACTTGGCCATCTCCTTACTCTGATTCGAGTAAAAAGCCTGGTCTCGATTCAGAATTCATGCGAGCCAAACTGTGCGCATCCGTCTCGACAATTAGAACTTTGTTCAAAATTGTCGAGACGGATGCGCACAGTTTGGCTCGCATGAATTCTTCGGTTTTCGCCCTGTTCGACTTTTTACTCTTAAGGAGATGGCCAAGTCTTAGGGGCTTCAAGAGAAAGCGCATTCGATGGCCATAAACATCCCATGGACCAATATAAATAGGTCAAATCCGGAAACACAGGGGGTACTTTTGTACCCCTTTTTTATGCGCTATGATTCGAGCAAGGCCGCAAAGGCATCCAAAAGAGAACGACCCAGTTCCGGATGTGCTGCATAAACAAAAGCAGAGTGACCCATGAGTTGCTCCAACACGAGCCCGTTTTCCACCTGCACGCCTTTTTGTGCGTTTGTCAGCGCCGCGCGCAGCAAACGCCGCCTCTCTTTGGGAACGCGCGGTGCGCCGGATCCGTTGACAATCAGACCGGTGACCTCTTGCCGACGTCCTTTGGACATGATGTGGGTTTTGTTTGGATGAACGGTGAGCCCCTCAGATTGGGTTACATGATGAACCATCCGCAACAGAGAACGAACGTCGGGGGCTTCAGAGCCACCATCTTCCATGGAAAAAGTTAAATCGTCGGCGTAGCGAGAATAGCGCCAACCGTTATTGATGCTATATTGTGCCAACCGGCGGTCGAGGCGTAAACTCGCAACGTTGGTCAGCGCGGGAGAGGCGGGAGAGCCTTGTGGTAGAACACGTGGGCCCGCAGCGACATATAGGATTTCTTCTCCATGTTGAAGCATACGACGGGGGGCTTCCGTACAGAGTAAAGCGAGCAAAGTGGCAATGCCTTGTGGATAACCATAACTGCGAAAGATTCCTTTGATGCGCGGAAATGTGAACGTCGGGAAAAAATTGCGCAGGTCTACACCGACCACGATGCGAGAGCCCGTATGGTTTTCCGCATTGGTAAAAATCGACTTGCCGGGCACAAAACCGTGCGCTGAACCGTGAATGGTCATTTTTTCAACAATTTCGAGTTGAATACGCTTTTGAATGGCCTTCAGATTTGGCAAGGGTGCCCAAATTTTTCGTGTACCACCGCTCTTTTTGGGGATTTCAAACTGGCGATAATGACAAACCGAGGAAACTTCTCGATGCGAACACATGCTGCGCAGCATCGGGATATCAATTTCGGGTACCGCCTGCTGCAAAAATGTGAGAAGATCATCTAACGATTCTAAAGGAGGAAGATCGTTCTCTTGAATGCGCGATCGACGGTTATAGGGATCGAAATGCGTGTCCCCGATGTCGTCGTCCCAAAAAATCTTTTGTCCAAGATGATGGATGAACGTTTTCAGGCGAAGCTTGTGAACCGCAGCTTGAATTTCTCGTCGGTGTTTTTGTTCGATGCGAGCGTCGGCGATTGCCTTACGCTTTTCCTTTTCGCTTTTTATATCGATAATGTTCATGCGCGGCGAAGGGAGTAAGACCCCTCGGCGAGATAACTCCTTCTCAATAAAGGCTTCTGCTCCACCGGCGTCTTCGATATCGGTCCAAGATTGAATTCGGAAAACTGATTTTTTTGTAGCCATAGTTCGGTACCCGTATTCTAAAATTTATTGCATGTTGTGTGCGTTTTGCTCAAAACCACGACGTAAAAGTGTGGAGCAACGCTTTTCAAAGGCGAGACGTACCGCCGCTTCATTGGGATACACTTGTATTGTTCTTCGATATGCGGTGGTTTCTCCTGTCCGCCAGCGCTCGATAAACAAGTATTTCGTGCGTAGGTCAAGCTCGACAATACGCTCCTCTTCTTTTTTACAGAAAGTCCTTTCTTCTTGGAGAACGGGGCCGGTGTCTTCTCCTCGATCCTTTGCCTCTCGCAACGACTCAATTTCTTGGCAGTAATTGAGCCACAATGCACGAAGGTGTGAGCAAGG
>JAYYRF010000750.1:0-7113 GCA_036127535.1 Myxococcota bacterium
TAACAGTAGCAGCGAGGGGTAAAAACCTGTATAAACTCTCCCTTATCACGCAGTTGAATCACAATTTGGAGGTGATAGTCCCCCTCGTAATCCGTATATTCTTCGGTTGAAAATGCGGTAACAATATGATTTTGCGCGTCATCTACCCCGTATCGAAAACCCAGGTTTTCAAGGAAGGACGATATCTCCGCCAGCGATGTCCCCATACATGCCTCCGAAAGAACGGATAAGAAAAAGTCTTATCGCCCGAGTGGTAAAACAGCAAACCAAAGCTTGTATTTTCGGTAGGCGTCTTCCGGACGCGCCATCCTACAACTTATTGATGACAACAGCGCCATCTCCGGTGCGAACACCCGACTGTGACGTTGGATTCAGACCTGTATTATAAGAACTCCCCCCTCCCGTCCACGAACCATTGCCGTAAGTCCCGGTTCCGTTCCCACCATTGAAACCACCGCCACCGCCGCCAGCATGGCCAACACCACCGCCGCCGCCGAAACCACCGTAACCGATATGCGAACCCGCTGGATATGTATTCGAAGAGGAATAGTCCCCTCCCAACCCACCATTGACAAAGGCAGTGCCCCCGTAGCCGGCGGCCGAGTCCGAGCCATTGCCATAGTAGCCACCACCACCCGCGCCATCGTGTCCGGCCGCACCGCCTTGACCGCCAGAGGCAATGCTGCCGCTGGAACTCGAGGTGCCAGGGGTGATTCCACTTTGTCCGTGTGTTGCGCTTTGAACCACGCCTTGGTTGGCACCGGTGCCACCACCGCCACCCGCCACCATGAGAGGCGTGTCATCCGAATAGGCGATAAAGCTACCACCACCGCCACCACCGCCGGCATTGCTGGTTCCACGGGATATACCATCTGCTTTCTGACCAACAAGGATTTTGAGTTCATCTCCCGCAGTTAGGGCAAACTCACCGTACACGTAGGCACCTGATCCGCCTGCAACCCCTCCATTTGTGGTTCCAGCTGCGCCTTGTGCACCCCACGCTTCAATGGTGTACGTCCCGGTAGAGGGAACCGTCCAATATTGAATACCGCTGCTCACCGTTACTTCGCCGTCTAAAGTCGTGTTCGAATACGCTGAATTACAATCTCCCTGGGCTGGACCAGAGCGACCGCTCAAGCCACAGGTTCCAAATTCTCTTTGTCCGTCCCAGTCCGCTTCGATCGTAACCGACGCAGAAGAGGCGGTGCCATCGTCATACCCGTCATTGGGTGTGATGTAGCATACCCACTCATCCCCGTCCTGCGTTTCGGATGCGAAGATCGTACTGCTGGTGGCACTGCTGGTAGAGGCGGTGAAAGCAGCGCCATCCACCGTCCACGAAAAGATGTAAGCCACATTGTCTCCGTCATCATCCACGGAGGCTGTTCCCAATTCGCAGAGTAAGTCGTCGGTCTGTTCTATCGGATCTTGTGGCGTCAAAGAAATTCCAGGCGCCCCAGGAGGACGATTTTCGATGACAACCGAAATCGTATCGGTTGCGATGGCACCTTGTGTATCTTGCACCGACGCAGTACAGGTCAAGGTATCTCCAAATCCGGCCGACGTCGTGCTGAGGTCAATGCTCGGCAGGAAGCCCACATCGATACCATTCAAGCTCCAGCGATAATTTACATTTACCGACTCGTCGATATCATAGGCCGTTGCAAAGCAAGTCGCGACGGTATCATTGTAAACACCGCTCGAAGGAGAGAGCGAAGGTGCGGTCAAGGTTGGCGCAGTGTTCTCGACCAAAACCGTTGCACTATCGCTTACACTGTTTCCATCCGAATCGGTCGCGGACGCGGTGCAGGTAATCGTATCTCCCACATTGGTATCGGCTGAGGCAACAACGTAGGAGTTGCCGCCGCCCAACGTACTCGCACCAACACTCCATGTGTAACTGGGGGTCAAAAGACCATCATCGATATCTTCAATGGTCGCCGAACAATTCAATACGGTACCGGTGTACACACCACTGCTGGGCGAAATGCTTGCCGCAGTGCTGAAGGTCGGCACTTCTTGTGTAACCAAGACCGAAACGCTCTCGGTTAC
Organism: Myxococcota bacterium; assembly: GCA_036127535.1. Taxonomy (GTDB): domain Bacteria; phylum Myxococcota_A; class UBA796; order UBA796; family UBA796. The sequence continues at coordinate 2,053 of JAYYRF010000750.1, forward strand.
CGAAGCCCCGTAGCCATCACTCACCGTAAGGGTACAGGTAATGGAATCTTCGGAAGCAATACCCGTCGACGACAAATCCAAGGTCGCTTGGTTCGCACTTTGGGTCGTTGGGGAATAGGAGACCCCGGTCGTCGCATTTGCAAAGGCAAAGGAAAGCGTGGGTGTTTCTCCGTCGGGCTCATCCACGACTGCGCTGCAGATAATCGTATCACTCGGTGCGGGCACAACCGGCGTTACGGTCAAATCGCTGATAATGGGATCCGCGTTGAGTATGGTTACGCTTGCTTCTCCGTAATCTCCGTCGGAATATCCGTCACTGGGGGTTACGCGCAACGTCCACTCTTCGAGCGGTGCGGTTTCCGAAGCGGCGAGCGTTATACCCGTTTGCGCCGTAATACTACCGTTTCGATACCATGCATAACTGTAGCTTATCGAGTCGCCATCGACATCCGTAGAAGGATTGACCTGCGCGACCAAGTCCTCGTAACTCGCGGGCAAACTGGGAGATAGGGACACGAAAGGAGCGCTGGGGGGAGTGTTTATACGAATATTCAACGATTGAATGGCGGTTAGACCACCACTATCGGTCGCGGTAACCGTTATATCATGCATCCCACTGCTCAAATCGCTATACGATAGGGAAACACTTCCGGAAGAATCGGATCCTTGTGTAGAAAAGATGCCATCGATACTGGAAAACCATGAGAAAGATATATCGCTCAATACATCTTCAGAATCGCTGATGGTCCCCTGAAAGAGAATCGACTCACTTTGCGCGAAAATCTCTCCGGCTATCGGAGATGTAAGAGAAAGAGAAGGAGCGGTGTTAACGTTGATCAACACCGTATCCGTGCAGATCGCCCCCACATCATCCTCGAGCCGAAGCGTAATGGTATGTGCTCCCGGCGAGAGGGCTTCGTAGGCAAAATTAAACTCTCCCAACGTGTTGGGCGGTTCGCTGTTTAAAACCCCATCTTCGCTGGAAGACCACGTCGCACTCAATAGGCTATTGTTGATGTCGTCATCGGTTCCAATACCCTCAAATACAACATTTTGGCCGTAAATAAAGCTATCACCATTGACCGGGTTGGTTATCTCACAGTACGGGTCACTGTTGGGGCCTCCGACGAGTATGGTCAAACTTTCCGTCGTCGTCTTTGCGGAGCTATCGGTTACGGTGAGTGAAATCGCGTGCTGTCCAGGACTGAGGTACAGATAATCTTCGAGTTCTCCATTCGTTTCCGGTGCGATGGTGCTGGGAAGAACACCGTCTACGCTTGACTCCCAAATATACTGGAGATCCGACGCTGCATCTTCCGCATCTTGAATGATCGCGGAGAAGAGAATGAGTTGATCCGCATAATAGGTCTCCGCGGATTGGGGAGATACAATAGTCGCTGTAGGGGCTTGGGTCGGTTCGACAACGATATCGATGCTGTCGACAACGGCAGCTCCCTCCGGATCAGAAACCATCAATTTTAATTGGGTTTCACCCGCCTCCAATGTGGTTCGGCAAAGCGTAGTGCCATCGAATTCAGGGGCTTGCTCGGCGCATAGCTCCCTCTGATCGCTGCTCCACTTGACCGTTAGATCTCCTGTCGCATGATTACCGTCGCTTACCAAGCCTTGTAAACTTACTTCATAGCCCTCTTGCAGTACACTGCCAGCGGTGTGAGAGGTAATCGTGGCGGTTGGTTCACTGTTGTAGGTTGTGATTCCCTTTTCCGAATCACAAGCGGCACCTAAAATAAACAATCCCAACAATCGATACATACGACCTCCAAATGAAAGAAAAACCGTGACATCAATACGGTAACATGGGATGCTCGTTTTTAGATATTTATATTTTGAGACTTGATGCGCATCCGAATGAGCCACTTTCTCTTTTTTCGCGTCCGTTCAAATATTTGTTCGGTGTTGATGGCCGAATTCATAGCCAACATGTTTCGAACCTTCGCCCGCTCCCAATTAAGGCGTTCAATCGGAGAGGTAGTGGTCCCTCCAAATTCAACCCATAAACGGAAGGCGTTTTCGGAGGAGAGCCAGCCGTCCGGATCTTCTTTTCGATGACGTGCATATACATACAGCATCCGAACCGGCTCTCCCATCAGTTTACACTCCACGTTTTTTACGGTAAAAACTGCTTCTAAAGTTTCTACATCAATATCGAGTGCGAGTTCTGCATCTCCAAGATCCAACTCTGCACGCTTGGATGGCGACCACCGAACCGGCAGATGTACACGATAAATGTTCTCGCCAACCGTGAGAATCTCGCCATCCTGGTACACTTGTTCAGAATACAGCGTTTGCACTCCGTGCTGGGTGTATAGCACCCTTCCTTCCAAGTCCATCAGAGTAAAGCGCTTTTTTGTGCGCAGTTCTTCAAACAGCAACGTTGGAGGACTGGGATCACTCAATTCTAAGTGCAAAATGTCATGAAAATAAATTCGACCACTGCTCCACTTTCTCCAACCCCGCTGGAGTACGGCACCGGTACCACGAGTGAAATCACTTCCCCAAAGAACACGCCACGCCCAATGACTTTCCAGCCATCGAATTTCTATCCAGTACAAAGGTAAACGTTCATTGGATATGCTGAGTTCACAGCGCCAATGACGACCAATCAAATTAGAGGAGGAAAGAATTAATCTCCTCCGCTTGTTTCCTTGACTTAGCAAAACGGTACCCATGGTTTCATTCATAACAATATCTCCACCTGGAAATGTATCAATGTGCCTTCGTGTGCTACTGAAAAGCGCGCTTCCATTCCCAATTTACACTCGCACTGCATTTGTCCTTACGTTATACGTTACTTGGCTTTAAGCATAAATAACGCCTCTGAGTTACGATGAACAAATCCAGATACAAGAACGGTCGATACGAAGTCTTGGGGCTACTCGGCATCGGTGGTATGGCAGAAGTATACCGCGTTTTGGATACAACGTTGGAAATCGAACGCGCGCTCAAGATTTTGCGACTCAATGGAGATCCGCAGCTCAAGCAGCGCATCGAGCGAGAAGCGAAAATCATGGCGCAACTCCAACACCCCAACATCGTGCAAATTATCGATATATTTACCGAAGAAAGCAATCCTTGCATCGTCATGGAGTTGTGTAACGGAAGTGTCGCAGAGTGGGTTTTACAAAACGGTCCGATGCCTGCTCGACTCGTATCGGAATCATTGATACAAGCGCTACACGGTTTACAACTCGCCCATGAAAAAGGAGTGATACATCGAGACATCAAACCGCATAATCTTCTGCTCGACGAAAGAGGAACGGTAAAGATCGCTGATTTTGGTTTGGCCTGGTTCGATTCTGACCCGAGTTCGCTCACCAACACGGGGGCGGCGCTGGGCAGTATTGGCTTTATGTCGCCTGAGCAACGACAAGAGTCGAAACATATTCTACCACAGAGCGATATTTACAGCCTCGCATGCACCATGATTTGGATGCTGTATGGTAAAGTGATGGGAGACTTGTATGTTCCAGAAATTTTGGGACAATTACGACTTGATTTACCCGCTTCTCTGTATGAGGTCGTAGAGAAGGCCGGACGATACTTACCCGAGCAACGATATCAAACGGCTCTTGAGATTCAAGAACATCTACAAAAAATCTCTCCGGAACTTCCCGAAACCAAGCATCGCCTGCAAAGCGTGACTCATCGTTCCACTTCCATCAAACTGCCCAGCTTGGTTTCAGAAGAGCGTTCGGACATACAACCTCCTCTTTCGAATAGCAGTTCACTCTTGTGGATCAGCATTGCTTTGAGTACAATTGTGCTCGTCGTCGTGCTGTACCAAATCAATCGCCCAACCGTCATCACAAGCGAAGCGACAAGCGTAAAGAGAGAGTCCTATCCTCAATGTCAAACCAGCTCTTCTGAACACCAAATCTATCGCAACCTAGGACCGAGAGAATCTCTAAATGCCCATTTTCATGACGTAGACCAAGACGGCTTTCTGGATATCCTCTTCGTCAATCAACTCGATTCATCGCTTTCTATCTATTGGGGAAACCCAAACTTCACATTTGAGAATCCACAAGTTCTCGCGGTTGATCGGTCGGGTACTCCTCCCACCATTGCCGATATCAACAATGACGGCCTCCAAGACATAATTCTTCAGCATCGGGACACCTCGCGGATCTCTATCCATCTCGGTTTAAACAATCGAGGTTTCTCAGAAGCAACCCAGTTCGCACAAGCTCCTCCGTTTGAAGAAGTTGTTCTCTTGGACATCGACGCAGATGGCGACCTTGACATCTTTGGAAAGATGCAAGGCTACACCCCACAAGGCGAACTGCTTGAGTGGTACAGTTTTCGTGTGTACGGCGACGAACGCTTAGAAGATCATGTCTACTTGGGAGAGTTCCAAAAAACATACTCTACTCCCAGCCAGGTCGAACCAGGCTTGTTCCGCATCGAGAAAGGGGTTCTTTACCACCAAGCCTTTCAAAATAAAAAACTCGAGCCGCGAATTGCGCTCGCGACCATTCCATTTCCGGAAGATACCATTTCTGCCATTACAACCTTTAGCGGTTTAGCACAAGGACCCGTTGTACAGCTCAATAAAAACGGACTCTTCGAATATTACTGGTGGAATAAATCGGACTGGTGCTTTTTGTACTCTTCTGCACACCCGCTCCACGATATGAATGACTGGAACCGAGACGGTATTATGGACATCGCCTATTCCGTAACGTGTGCCGGATGTACCAGTAACCATATGCTTGGGATTGGCATTCCGGAATAAAGACCCGCACAAAATAAAAGGCAAGTTCGTACGAACTTGCCCCTTTGCGCAATGAATAGATAAAGATTAGTCGATCCAAACGCTCAATTGGAGTGTGCTTCCGACCAAGAGTTCGGTATTTTGCTGAACACCCGTACCATTAGATGAACTGATCTGAGCAACGCCAATACTGGGCATGAGATACAAACCACCAGAGATGCGGTTTCGCCCCTTGACCTTACGCTTTCTCTTCCCTCTCGCTCCTTTTGCGTCGACGAGAGCAGGCCGAAGCTCAATTCCCATCCTTGGTTCCAAAGCGATGGAAT
>JAYYRF010000751.1:0-3759 GCA_036127535.1 Myxococcota bacterium
TTCGGCTTCGCGGGCCATGGAGCGCTTCATTTCTACCGGTAGGTCGATGTGTTTCAATTCGACCTGTGTCACCTTGACGCCCCACGGGTCGGTGTGTTGGTCTAAAATATCCTGAAGCTGGTTGTTGATCTTTTCCCGTGCGCTGAGCAATTCGTCGAGTTCGGCTTGGCCGGCCACCGAACGGAGAGTGGTTTGTGCGAGTTGTCCGGTCGCATAGAGATAGTTTTCTACTTGAATGACCGATTTGATCGAGTCTATGACTTGTAGATACACGACGGCGTTCACCCCAACACTTACGTTGTCACGGGTGATAACGTCTTGCTTTTCTACATCGATAACGATGGTTCGCATATCCACGCGAACCATTTTATCCAAGACAGGTACAAGTATGATGAGACCGGGGCCCTTTGCGCCAGCGACAATGCGTCCGAGACGAAAAATAACGGCGCGCTCATATTCATTAATGACGCGAAAGCATCGTGAGAGTACGATTACGACCGCAATAATTAGAGCGATAGTGATTTCCATGGTTTTCCTCTGTTATGGGTTGTGAGATTTTACAAATGCATGAAGTCCTTCGACAGACTCCACAATGACGTTTTGATCCTTGTCGAGATGTCCTTCCCAAGACGCTTTCCAAATGCCTCCGTGAAGGAAGATGCTTCCTCCTCCTTCACCGCCGATGGTCACGACGGCATGTTCTCCAACAAGGCCTTCCGAACCGGTATATTGGGGCTGTTTGAAGGTGCTATATACCAAGCGCCCAAAAACGGCACCCACGACAGCCACAAAGATGCTGGTAGAGTATAAGGCCAAGGGTTCGATGCGCAGATCGAATTCTTGAGAGTCGAACAGCAGAGCACCACCAAGCGTAATGCCAACGGCACCGATAATGGCATAAATTCCCATACCCCCGACGAGCGCTTCTGCCGCGATACACCCAAAGCCCAAAAGCATCAGCAGCAAGCCACCGAGATTGAACGGCAAAACCGACAGACCGACACCACCAGCCAGCAGCAGCGTGATCCCGATTAGGGCGGGAAATACGAGCCCCGGGTTTTGAAACTCCATGTATAAACACAAGAGCCCCAAGGCGATGAGCATGTACAGAATGGTTGGATCTCCCAAAAAGTGCATCGTCTGTTGCCGAATATTCATCGGACACTCGATGCGTTCGGCATTTTGCGTGTCCAATGTACGCTCACCGGATTTCGTTTGAATGACTTTACCATGAACCTGTTCGAGAAGGTCATCGACATCTTCGGCGATGACGTCGATGACATTTTTTTGGAGCGCTTGTGTGGAACCGATGGACTCGCTGGTGCGAATGGAGGCTTCTGCCCAGTCTGCATTTCGATTTCTATTTTCGGCAATCCCACGAGCCCACGCTACGGTATCGTTGAGAATTTTGTCCATCATCGGATCGTTCGACGCCTCTGATTTTTCGTTGTCTCCCATTAAGTTTACTGGATGGGCGGCTCCGATGTTGGTTGCAGGCGCCATCGCCGCAACGTGCGCAGCCATGGTTAAGAAAACACCCGCAGAGCCCGCCCTTGCACCGCTTGGTCCAACGTAGACCAAAACGGGGACATCCGAGTTGAGTTCCGCTTGTACGATTTGGCGAGAACTTTCCAGCAAGCCACCGGGCGTATCCAGGACGATTAGAACCGCTTCGGCCGCTTCCTTATCGGCCTTTTCAATGTTGGAGATTAGATAATCAGCCGAGCCCGGGTCGACGCCACCTTCCAGTCGAAGAATGTGAATGGGGGCTGCGAGAACGGAAAAGACAAAGAGAAGAAGAGACATAATGAATTCCTGGGATCCAAAAATTTCGAATGCGTCCTGAAAAACGAGTACGCGCTGTGGGAACGGATCCTAGGATATTCGTAAAGTGTATACGCTTGATCGTCCAATCCGATCCTATGCGCCATTTCTCGCAATATTATGTTTTCTTCCGGTTCCGCAGCGGGATGAGCGTGGAATTCCACTGTGTTGCGAAGAACTCCCTTCTATCCATCATTCCTACAAGGTTACCCACGGCATGATGATGGTGTGCAACGCAATCTGTTTGGATGACTCTTTCTCGAGCCACCGTTTGGGGCTATATACTTTTTTACTGCATCACAGGTCGGAGTCTTCTGATGTTTCGCATACTCTTCTTCTGCTGTTTTTATTTGCTGTCGCGACCGGTGCACGCGGATGTTCGAATTGCGGTTTTGGATTTTCGCGGTACGGCATTAGACGATTCTGTCTTACCCATTTTGACCAGCAAGGTTCGCGCAGGCATTTTGTATGCGAGTAAGGGGCAAAGTATACGAGGAGAGTCTCTCGTTATGATGACGAGAGAAAATACGATGCTTCTCTTGAAAGATATGGGCTTAGACGCCAGAGCATGTGATGGTGTCTGCGAAGTAGAGATCGCCCGTAACATAGGTGCAGACTACGTCGTGACGGGAGATGTGGGACAGCTTGGATCCTTGTATGTTTTGAGCGTTAAGATACATGAAACCACCCAAGGAAACCTCATCGCCGATCAAAGCGTCGAAACGAAACGGGTAGAGGACTTACTGACGGGTTCGTATGATGTGGGAAAAAGTGTATTTCAAGAGATCCAAAGTAAAATGCCTTCATCCTTGGGATTTACGGAAAATCGCGCATCGGATTGGACGATCAAAGGAGCAGAAGAGTACATCGTTTCCTTCCAAAGTCATCCCTCCGACGCCGTGGTGCTTGTCAATGAGGCATTGCTCTGTAAAAGTACGCCTTGTGCGAAGGTTTTGACGAAAGGAGAGCATCGTATTTCCATCAAAAAAGAACGGCACCAGTCTTGGGAAAAGAGCATTTCGATTACAGAAGAAAGTTCGGTGGTCGCGGAATTGGAGCCTTCCTTTGGCGTGATAGACGTGAATCCTTCCATCGATGGCGTTCAATTTCTTTTGGACGGTCGTCCGCTCGGGCAAACGCCAATTGTCGGACATGAACTCGATCCCGGAAAGCATGTTTTGTCCGTTCAAGACCCTTGTTATACCGGTCCCGATTATCGGCTCCAAATACAAGCCGCACAGCGCAAAACGATATCGACATACGAAATCAAGCCTCGCGTTTCGGGCATCAAAGTCCGTGTATATGACAAAGAGGAAAACGCGGTTGCGGCATCCATTTTTGTCGATGATGTACCCGTTGGCCGAAGCCCGGGAACATTTGTGGTTCCTTTGTGTTCGAAACAGTTGATGGCGAAACTGGGTGAAAAGAGCGCTCGTACCTCTTTGTCGTTGTCCGAAGAACAGACCGAAGCGATCTCGATTTCGTTCAAAGAGCCTTCCACTGTGAAAGCCGAAGGCTATGATGTCGTTTTGGTTCCGTCCGGAAGATTTATGATGGGGTGTAGCGGTGAAGACTGCTTCAAAAAAGAAGAGCCCGCGGTATCGGTACACTTACCAAAATCTTTCTACATGATGACAAGCGAGGTAACCCAAGGATTATACCAGCGCGTCATGGGGCAAAATCCAAGTCACTTTTATCGTTGTGGAACACATTGCCCGGTAGAGCAGGTCAGTTGGTACAATGCGGTTGCCTTTGCCAATCGCTTGAGCGTTATCGAAGGGCGAACCCCCTGTTATGAACAGTTTGGGGAGAGGGTATTATGGGACGACCATCAATGCAACGGTTGGCGGCTCCCCACAGAGGCGGAGTGGGAGTATGCCGCGCGCGGCGGTTCTGGTGCCGATATCATCTATGCTGGTGGTCATGATCTGCGTG
>JAYYRF010000752.1:0-10271 GCA_036127535.1 Myxococcota bacterium
TCAAAAATCTACGTCCATATTTTGCGATCCCGAGTCCAAAGCGATCGAGGAGGCATACATGCACCTCAAGACCGGCACCCTATTCGCAAACCAAGCTCCGCTGGAGTTGGCGAACCCCATTTTTTCTCACGGACGATCGAGTAATGGAAAAGCGGCCGGCATAGCACTGTTAGAAAATCTCTCTAAAAAAACCTTCCTCTTTGGACAGCGTCCTACAACGTAGAAAGATGCTTTAAAGCCTTACTCAACCGGCTTTGTAGCAGCATCGGCTCCCTCAACGGCTCCGGGAGTACCTGCACCGGGGCCACCGGCACCGGGGCCACCCGCCCCAGGACTTGCTCCGGGTGCTCCACCCGCCGTACTGGGTGACTGGATAGATTCCAATACCAACTCTACGTTTTCCTTATCCGCATCCATTTTTCCAAGTCGTGCGCCTGGAGAGAGTTTGTCGTCTTTTTCCGTTATTCTTTGGTCGTTGTTCTCGTCGCACAATGCCGTAATGCTGACAGATGCATCTTTGGGGACAGCAATCACAAATTCTCCTGTCCCATCCAGTTTCTTCCCTGTGAGTGGTCCTTTGGTTTGCGCATCTGCGGGGGAATCCGTCAAAGAGAGAACGTCAAGGATCAGACTACCCGAGCACTCTCCCTTAATCACCCCGCGAATTTTTACGTTGTCCCCTTCTAAGATTTCTTCTTGTGACTGTTGTGCCTTTAATTTTTCAATATCGTGCAGCACGCCACCCGGTGCTCCACCCGGTGCTCCACCGGTTGCACCTCCGGGGCCACCAACCTGACCATTTTGTTGTGCATTGTTTACCGGCGCACTGGGGGGTGCTCCTCCTCCGGGGGCGCCCCCTTGACCGCCACTGTTGGCGCCTTGGTTACCACCTTGGATCTGTCCACCCTGCCCCCCTTGGTTTCCGCCTTGATTCTGGGGAACATTATTGCGGTTTTGCGAACCAGATTCTTCGGGAGGCAGTGGACAACCCAATAAAAAAACAAACAATGAAAACATATTTCTTCACTCCTTAACAATGCATATAAACGGTTTTTATCAACGTCTTTTCAAATCTTGTAAACTTTTTTTGGCTCTTGGATACCAATGCACCAACTCTGCTATATGCTTCGCGACACCGGGGTCTTGAATTTTTTTGATCATACTACTGAGTTGTAGATCTATATCCGGCCCCAGTATGGCCGCCATATGCTCGATGACGCCGCACCGAGGATTGCTCTCCAGCGCCAGCGCGGCCGCCTCCAAACCAACCTCGACATTTCCATCGGTCAAAAGCGCCAAAACCGGCTCAATCCGACCCAACTCAGAGGCTAAACTGACCAAGCTTCTGCGCATGCCTTTTTGGGCATATTTGCAACAGAACTCTTCAAAAAAGTCCTCGTCCTTAATGTAAGAGAGATGGAGATATCCCGCCATGAGACCCTCGACTTGCTGCGAGATGTCGATCAGCCACTCTTGCTGATAATGACGAGCGATGATCTCCTCCAATAATTCTGACGCCGCTCCCTCACTGTTATCTGCGAGTCGCTGGTAAAATTGCAGTTCTGTGATTTGAAAGTTACCAATGCGCTCTTCGATTTGCTCGAGCAACGGGATCAAAGCCAACGTGATCTTTTCTCCCCCGATCGGATTTAATCCGATCGCGATATCGATCAGCGTCGAGGGAGCTCGCTCTGCCAAGCTCAACAAAATGTTATCGATCGGTTTTCCGATTCGAAGCCGCTCTTGAATAATTTCGCGAACTTTTTGCTTTTGATTCATATTCGCTCCACGCCCAAGCGCGCCGCGAGTTCTCTTGATTTGGGAAGTACCGGTGATACCGAGCGCGCAGTCGCTACAATCTTGGTCGGCGGTCGACTCACATGTAAAGAACCGAGAGGGGTCGTCGGAATTCCTGTCGTTTGCAGTAACGGATGTTTAGCGGGAACCATCGGAAGCCAACTTTTGGTCATCGCACTCTTGCCCCAAACACCGCTAATACCGGTCGCTGCGATATTAATTCCTTTGGAGTCGCCAACCGCAATCACAAGTGATAAATCCGTACCCCCTTTTTTTCCAAGACTGGTTGGCGATAACTGAATCACCTCTTCCCATATCGACTCCAGTATGACATACCGATCATATTCGGAAAAAGCCGCAATCGCCGCTTTCGAAACAACGGCGGACACGCGCCGAGCAGGAAGATAGGCGCTTCGAACACCTGAAGAGACAGCAACGAAGCCCGAGGCACGAATCCAACAACGCGAATTCGATTCTTTGACCTGAAAGGCTCCAGTAAATGGATACTTGGATTCTTTACCCAGCATATAGACGGGAATCGCCATCGCTTTTATACCTCCTTCTCTTTCATTGTTAACCAATCCTTCAATGAAAGAGGGGAGTATCTGGAAAAATATTGTTGCATGACCGTAAAGAAGGCTCCCCAACGCAAAAAATCAAGGTAAATGTTCTATGTTTTTGACGAGCTTTGTAATTCGAGTCCAAAGATCGTCTCTACACTCTCGAAAAGACTCGTCCCACTCTGACATCGGCGCGGATAATGGATCGGGCAAGGGCCAATTTCGTTTTTCAATTCGACGCGGCAATCGCGGGGCTTCCTCTGGAAGACACAATACAATCGCGAGCGAAACCTCGTCCAATTCGACACCGAAAAGATCCTTACTTCGCAAATCGCCGTGATCGATCGAATGCTCCTCTAGCACCAAACGAACTTGCGGCCGAATATAGCTTCCTCGAAAACCAGCGGATTGAACCAAAACCGAAGGACAAAGATGAGAAAAAATGGCTTCTGCTATCGGTGATCGGGCTGAGTTCGATTCGCACACAAATAAAATCATTCCAAAACTCCAACTTGGTTATGTAAACATACTACGGGGAGATCATGAATACCGCAAAACAAGCCAAATTATACAGAGAAGATGGTAAATATCTCTTGGCATTGCGTTGCGCGCAACTGGGTAGCGACCCAGAATCAAAGGCAGAGGAGTCTCTTGCTCTGTGTTGGTTGGGTCGCATACAGCAAGCGGAGAAATGTGCAAGCGAAGCTTGGAACATGTGCCGCACAAACACGGCGCCGGACATACGCGTTCGGGTTCTTCTTTCTTTGATTAATAGCCAGTTGAGCATGGGCAAATACGATGAAAGTGAAACCTTGATCGAGCAAGTGCAAAGAGAACTGCCGGCGCCGTCCGACGCCGAATTACGATGCCGTATTTTACTCGCAAAAAGCGCTCTTGCAGCGCAAAAAGGAGATTTCCATCCATCCATTCAATACGCAAAGGAAGGAGCCATTGCCATCCGTAGAGGACGAGAACGGGTACTTGCAGAGGCTATGCACGCTCTCGCCGACGCTTGCCATCGCTCGGGGCATTTGGAACAAGCGGTCGTACACTGGAGAGCCGCTTTGGCACTTCGAAAAAAAAATTTACGTACCCAGCATCCGGAAATAGCGACGAATATCGATGGAATGGCCTTAACCTGCCGACGACTCAACATGCCCGAGCTCGCGATAGCGCTTCATACAGAGGCATTGGGGATTTACCGACAAACGTTCGATGAAACGCACCCCGCACGCGCGGCGTGTCATCACGGTCTCTCACAGTGCTACAGTCGTCTCGAGAAACCGCATTTGGCCATTTTTCACATCGAAAAAGCACTGCTCTTCTCCGAAAATCGCCTTGGAAAAGACCACATCGATACATGGGTAACTCGATTTGAGCTCGGTCGAATGGAAATCGCATCAGGCAAGACAGAGCGGGGCTTTACCCGAATGGAGCATGCGTATGCACGAGCAAAACAAATATTGGGTGCAAAACACCCAACCGTCCTCTCCATGGACAAGTGGCGTAAAGATTAATCCTCTCTGTCTATGTCGTGCTCTTCGATATCCTCTTCGGAGATTTCATCACTGGCTTCTCTTTGGGATGATGGAATGGGGAAAGGTGTATCTTTTTGCCATTTCTTTCGCAGATCCGCAATTGCCCGATCCCATCGCGCCAACATCGGTGGAATCGAAAAAGGAATCATTAACACCGATAGCGCTTCTTCTATGTCTGCGATGTTGAGCTCCCATTCGGCCTGAGAATATATACCGAGACAATAATCGTGCTTGTCGCGATGAAGCAGTACCAACGCTTCACACGATCCCAAAATATCTTCAATCGCCATGGGTTGAAAGCGTGCGATCGCATTCCCTCCGATCCTCTGACCGACAAGGGCGTACATCCCTTTGCGCAAAGCCTCAACCAAAATCGGTGGATGATGCTCCTCTTCATACAAAGGAGGATATGGAGAATGATTCTCCCACGCTTCATCTTCTTCGCGATAACGCGGGTTGATCAAAAAAGCATCTACACCACCATCAACTAGTCCGTCGACTTCTGAAGCAACTACTTTTTTCTCAAATCGCGCGCTCCACTTCATGTGTGCACCAAACAGGCGAGAGATTTGGTAGTATTCAATGCCGCAAGCATCCGGTGGAACAGCATCCGGTTCAAATTCCTCTCCCCAAGCGACGATATCGGCTTTGGGAAACAAAGAGAATAGAATATCTCCCATCGTTTTGCCGGTACAGCGAACGCCTCTTTTGATATTTCGTGCTCCGTCATCTGCGATCTTACTCCCGCTCAAAATGGTTCGAAACAAGGTCGTTTCCTTCTCATCCTCCATCGAAGAGACCCATTGCTCTCGGCCTCGACATAAGCGATCGGGGTTTTCAGGGTGAAAGAGGGTTTGGCTATACCCCAAACAAGGTAAACCTTCTTTTTCTGTTGATGTCTCCATAACTACACACCTGTGTGAAAAATATGACTCTTATAGTGGATTATTTTTGGATAACAAATATAATCGTGTTTTGTCGATTTCGACTCTCGTTTTCGCTTGTATCCAAACCGTTTAAACGCTTGTATCATGGAGCCCTTGATTATGTCACAGCCTTCTCCTTATTTTGTCACCACACCGTTATATTATGTAAACGATCGTCCTCATATCGGACACGCTTATACAACTCTCGCAGCCGACGTGTTGGCAAGATGGAACCGCCTGCTGGGAAAAAACGTTTTCTTTGCCACCGGCACCGATGAACACGGACAAAAAGTTTTAGATGCTGCCAAACTTCGTAACTTATTGCCCAAAGAGCATGCAGACAACATGGTTGTTCCGTTCCAGCAACTGTGGAAACGCCTCGGCATCCAATACACAGACTTCATTCGCACCACGAGAGATAGCCACACAGAACCGGTAAAAGCCGTTCTTCAACACCTTTACGAAAAAGGGGAGATCTACGAAGATTCTTACGAGGGATGGTACTCCAAAAGCGTCGAGCGCTTTTGGACGGAAAAGGATCTCGTAGATGGAAAATGTCCAGAGAGTGGTAAAGACGTAGAATGGATTAAAGAACAAAACTATTTCTTTCGCATGTCGAAGTACGCCGATACCCTTCGCGAGTGGATCGAAAGCCATCCTGATTTTCTCAAGCCGGACAGTCGTCGAAACGAAGTGTTGGGATATCTTCGAAAGGAGGTAGGAGATCTGTGCATATCCAGACCCAAGAGTCGTCTCAGTTGGGGGATCCCTCTTCCTTTCGACGAAAATTTCGTAACCTACGTTTGGTTTGATGCGCTACTCAACTACATTACCTGCTTAGGCTACCATCCGGATCCAGAACAACGAGATCCGAACTTTAGCACCTTTTGGCCAGCAACCTGTCAAATCGTGGGGAAGGACATCTTGACGACGCACGCCGTGTACTGGTCGACCATGCTCTTTGCACTCGGTCTAGAGCCGACAAACACTCTTTTTGCACACGGTTGGTGGACGGTCGAAGGCAAAAAAATGGGAAAATCTGTGGGAAATGTGGTAGACCCCAACCTCCTTATCGACTGCTACGGTGTCGATGCTTTACGATACTTCTTGCTCAAAGAGTTCCCCTTTGGAGCAGATGGGAACTTCAGTCACGATGCGTTTCTCGTTCGATATAACGCAGACTTAGCCAATGACTTTGGCAATCTCACGCACAGAGCATTGTCCATGACGGAACGCTGGATGGGTGGAAGTATCCCAGCCATCGGAGAGAAAACAACGGCAGAAGAAGAGCTCGAGCAGTTGGCGCAGAGCGTTTTTGAATCCTACAAAGAACATCTTGACAACCTTGCCTTTTCAAAGGCTCTCGAAACCTTGTGGACATTGGTTCGACGCGGAAACAAGTACATAGACACGCAGCAGCCATGGACACTAAATAAAAATAAGAATACCGCTAGGTTGGGTACCGTCATGCGATATTCTATGGAAATATGTAGGATCGCGGCTCAACTTTTCTCTCCGTTCATGCCCGATAAAAGCAAAGAGGTACTCGACCGTTTCAAGCTACCCCTCTCTGAAATTGAGGTTGGACACCTTCATACATTGGACGCCCTGAAAGAAGGTGCCAGTGTCAAGGCGGGTAAACCGCTCTTTCCACGACAAAAAGAACTACCTGAAAGGATACAGACACTCCTGGGTCGAGAGAAAAAAGTCCAGCCCAAAGCAAAACCCAAAACGTCCAGCATCAAAATTAAAGTGTTTCAGCGCGTTTCGTTTCGGGTGGGCACCGTCTTGTCTGTTAAAAAAGATTCTCAAAAGATGCACTTTTCCATAGATGTCGGCACAGAGGAAGCGTTGTCGATCTCTGATGCAACGTTGTCTAGCCAAAAGGATTTCACCGGCTCGCACGTCGTTGTCATCGGCCCCAACCAAAAAGAAGACTTCAAAAAGATTGTTCTCAAAACCGCTCAGATCAAGGAAGCGGCTCCTCACCCTGATCCCGAAGCCCGCAAATTATTGCATTTGACCATCGACAACGGAGAAGAGGAACAACGAAGCGTTGTTGCCGGCATTGCGAATGCGTTTTCACCGCAAGACCTAAAGGGCCAACGCATGACGCTGGTCAGTAACCTCAAGCCGTCAAAACTACGGGGTGTTGTGAGCCAAGGAATGCTTCTCGCAGCAGGAGGTTCAGAGATTCAAGGATTGGTTTTGGCACCTGAAAATATCGATGTCGGGGTACAATTGTCTTGGTTTGGTGATGGAGAGTATGGCATTCTTTGCGTGCCCAACCAAACCGTAATGACACTGTCAGCAACAGCGACGCCGGGTGCCGTCGTCCGGTAGTCGAAAAGATGATAACCGAGTGGTTTTTGATAAAAATTTCGATTGTTTGGATCTTGCTATATGAATAAGGTATAATATGGTGAATATTTTTAGATTATATACTGATTAAGGTAATGGAGAAAAAATGAAAGCAGGAGATCTAACCATTGCACTTAGCGTTTTTGCTATTGCATGCAGTGATTACGAAGTCAAGAGTACCAACGGCGCGAATGCGGATCTAAGCGGGGACGGTACCCCGGAAATCTCCGTAAGTCCAGTCAGCATTTCCTTCCCGAGCTTAGATGCGTCTTCTGGATTGAACGCTACCGAAGTCGTTATCGTAACGAATGTTGGGGACGCGGATCTTCACATCAGCGACATTTATCTGGAAGATGATACCGGTCCTTTCTCACTGAACGCCATTAGCTCACCGCTCTTGCCTCCGGCTGGAACAGCGCAGTTCGCCGTAACCTTTGCGCCCACAACAGCGGCGAGCAATATCGGCATCGCTCACATCGAGTCAGACGATCCGGTTCGACCCGTCGTCGACATCTCGCTAAACGGAATCGGTGTCGCACCCATTATCGACATTACACCCAACGCGTATGACTTCGGGACGCTCTATATCGGGTGTAACTCAGAGCAGTATCTCACCATCAGCAATGTCGGTACCGCAGAGCTAATCATATCGAACTTCGGTTTCTCAACTGCTTCCCCAGACATTGCCTTTGATTCGCTGGAAAGCAGCAACGGTCCGTTACCATGGTCGCTTCAGCCAAATCAAACCCTGGACGTAAGTGTCGCGTACAACCCATACGACGAAGTCTCTGACCAAGCGTTCCTCACCGTCACCTCCAACGATCCGTACACGCCAGACGTATTGGTCACCCAAGAAGGAACCGGTGAAATATTCAATGAAAACCAAGACCAGTTCGAGCAGCCCATCAAAGGCTCAACAGACATTATCTTCGCGGTAGACCGCTCCTGTTCCATGGATGAGGACATCAACAACGTCCAAAACAACTTTGGCACCTTTGTCAACACCCTCGCCGACATGGACGCGGATTACCACGTTGCTGCAACGGTAGAAGACGACGGCTGCATCAACGGCCCAGATCTGTTTATCGACAACAGCTTCTCTGCATCCGATGCAACGGGTACAATCACAACCATGATTAACTTGAGCGGAAGTTACGGTATGAACACCGAAGCGGCCTTCGCACTCTTGGAAGAATGCCTTGCAGAATCGGTATCCTCTAACGGCTGTAATGCCGGTCTGATTCGCGACGACGCAAAACTTGCACTGGTCGGCATTTCCGACGAACAAGAGCAAAGCCCTGGATACAGCAGCAACAGCAATTATTGGCAAACCTACGTCTCTCTCTTTCAAAGCCTCAAAAGCAACCCCGACGATCTCGTCATACACGCTATCGGTGGAGACGCAGGAACCGGTTGCGGTAACAACGACCCGTATACCGGCATGATCGAAGCAGCCAACGCGACAGGCGGCCTGTTTCTTAGTCTTTGCGCAACCGATTGGGGTGCGCACTTGGAAGCTCTCGCTGAAGGTTCCGCGGCAGACCTAAGTTCTTTCCCCCTTACCGACTATCCGGTACCCGAAACCATCGTGGTCAAGATCAATGGTATTACGACCACCGTCGGATGGGAATACAACAGCAGCATAAACTCCGTCGATTTTGATACCGACTACATACCAGAAGGCGGTTCGACCATCGACGTAGATTATGCCGTGTATGGCAACTGCTCACAATAAACCGTACGGGTTTATCTACCAAAAAAGATCGACAATACCATTCTCCATCAAAGAGTCACTACGCTGACTCTTTTCTTTTCTATAATTCTAAGAGGATCCGAGTCGATCCTTTGCAATTCATACAAAAAAGATGTAAAGGTAAGTGAGAATCTTTTATTTGTAAAGAGGCAAAATTATGAGTTTTCATTATGCGAGAGAAGCCTTCGAGGGAGGTAGAATCCACAAGAGGCAAGGATCTGCCAAAGGGATACCCATTGCAAATATTCTGACCAATCCACTGCCCATTGGCGTTACTCTTGAAATTCTTACATACGTTGCAGACGCCCTGACCGACTCCCATAACAACAATATCAGCCATGGAAACCTTTCCATTAATGATATTTTCCTAGGAGAGAACTCGGTTTTAATCGATGGATTTGGAATCACACGAGATGAAACACGCGCCCCAGAAGGCGCTTCACATGGTCCCAGCACAGATGTATACTGCTTGGGTATTGCACTTCTTGCGATTCTGTCAGGAGATGCTTCTTTCTTCCCTCCCAACGACGAAGATCACGACAGCACCATCGTACAGCAAATGATCTCATTGGACTGGCAAGAGCTGCAAGATCAACCATGGCTAGAGCAAATTCAAGAATTCCTAATATCCACATTGTATACCAATCCTGAAAGCCGACCTGAAGCCTTGGATATCGCCAACATCCTCAGTGGCATATTACCCTTTACCAACGGAATCTCTCTTTTGGATTTTATTCAAAGTCACCAACATCTATACGATTTTAATGAACCGGAAGAGGAAGAGCTAGACGAGGTGGAAACCTTGGACGGCCCCATGTCCTTCGACATGAATCAATTCGACAATCTGAGCACCATTCCAGACAGTGCACAAGGCGCTGCGACCGGTCTTTGGTCTCGAGACAAAATCGCACAGATCTTTCAAGAAGAGACACCGGAACAAAGTGATTCTTGGTCGGATAATTTACCCACAGAAGAGTCTTGGAACCCTTCTGCGCCCCAACATAACGATTTTGCTCCACCGACCTTTGAAACCGATGAAGAATTCGGTATACCTGAACCGGGAAATATTTTCCAAACGCCCCCAAACCCCAACGAATTCAACGATTCAAGCAGCGAAATCAACCAGCAATTTCAGCCGCCTCCGCCAACGTTTGAACCGGATCCGACAACCAATGAAAATCCGTATTTCAAAGAACCACCAACGGTAGCGGACACGCCAGAATTCGGAATCACAGACAATCAAATTACCGATCCAAAGATTTCTGCGAATCCCGGAATCCAAAACCAACCGCAAAATCAGATTCGACAAAGTCAACCCCAGCAAAACCAGCCTCCA
>JAYYRF010000753.1:0-3311 GCA_036127535.1 Myxococcota bacterium
AAGGTGTGTTTACAATTTGGTTGTAGTTATTCCGACCCCAGCACTCTACATACCCAGCGGCATCGAGAGCACAGGCATGTTCCCAACCGACTTCTACCTTTGCGAAATCGCCTTGAGGAGCACTGGTTTGGTTGTACGTTCCATCTCCCCAGCAATCGATATAACCTGTCGAGTCGAGTGCACAGGTGGCGTGGTTCTCTGCCGACACCTGGATATAGTCTCCAAACTGATTCGTTGCTTCGCCATAAAAATTGGCTCCCCAGCAGGCCATGTTACCGGTTGTGGTTACACCGCAACTGTGATAACTCCCGACGGACAAGTTGGTAAAGGGAAGATAGTCATAGGTGTCACAGTCTTGATCGATGCCGTCATAATGCACTTCTGTATTTTCCGGATAGCGGGTTGCATCATCGTCGTCGCAATCGTCCGTACAGGTGGAAAAGCCATCTCCGTCTAAGTCTTCGGGTGTCAGGCTGTTATCGGTATCGTCGCAATCTCCTTGGCATGTGGAATAGCCGTCTAAATCGGAATCGGCGGGGGTGAGGGTGCCGTCTTCATCGTCACAGTCACTGCCGGCTGTTATGCCAACATTGGGTGAAAGATGTCCGTATCCATCGCCGTCCGCATCGGTCATACAACTGGCTGGTCCTTCGATAAAGGCGATTCCCAAGTATGTAAAGGCGTCGTCATCGTCACAATCGGTACCCGTTAATGCACCAGCCTCCGGCGACGACGCTCCATATCCATCGTCATCGCGATCGGTCATGCATAGGGTAGCGGATACGTTTTGTGCGGCTCCCGGAAAGGTGAAGGCCGATAAATCGTTGCAGTCGTCGTCGCACGTTGAATAACCGTCTAAATCAAGATCGGCGGGGGTCAAGGCTGCGCTGCTGTCGTCGCAATCGGTACCGGGAAGGATATCGCTGCTCGTAGGTGTTGCATTTCCGTATCCATCGCCATCGGCGTCCGTCATGCACGCAGTTAGAGATTCGAGGTACGCAGCACCGTTGTACGTATTGGCGTCCGTATCTATACAGTCCGTTCCGGGATAGATACCGATGGGAGGATTGGCGTCACCACGTCCATCGCCATCTTGGTCTTTCAGACATAGCAAAGGTGAATCGTAGGGAGCCGCTCCGGGATACGCGTATGGTTCCGTGTCGTCGCAGTCATCGCTACAGGTGGAGAATCCGTCGTTGTCGAGGTCGCCGGGGGTGAGGTTTGGATTGAGATCGTCACAGTCTCCATCACACAGAGAATACCCGTCTCCATCTCCGTCATAGCCCGTCAAGGACGGGTCGTTGTCGTCGCAGTCTCCATCACAAGATGAGTATCCGTCTTGGTCGTCGTCACGAACATCGAGCGTGGCGTCGGAGTCATCGCAGTCTCCATTACAAGTGGAGTATCCATCTCCGTCGCCATCCGCGGGCGTTAAAAATCCATCAGCATCGTCGCAGTCGGTACCGGCAAATACGCCGGAGTTGGGGCTGGATTCTCCCCAGTCGTCACCATCGGCGTCGGTCATACATAAAACGGGAGAGTCATTGGGGGCCGCGCCATAATGCGTCAGCGGATCGGTGTCATCGCAGTCGTTACCGGCTGTTGCACCTGCACTGGGTGCTTGGGAGCCGTATCCATCACCGTCCGCATCGGTCATGCATGTAATCAGGCCCTCTTTTTCAGCGGATCCTGGAAACGTGGTGTCGTCACTATCATTGCAATCACCATCACAAGTGGAAAATGCATCTCCGTCCAAATCATCTTGGTTTTGTGATGAATTGGTATCGTCGCAATCGGTTCCAGCGATGATGGAGCCACTCGAGATGTTGGTTCCGTATCCGTCTTGATCGAGGTCGGCCATACATACCGATGTAGAATCCAGCTCTGCCGCTCCCGGATAGGTTTCGTCGCTGTTATCGTCACAATCACTTCCCGATATGATCCCGCTTGCGGGATTGTCGTCACCAAATCCATCTCGATCCAAATCCGCCATGCACGAGGTTGCAGATTCATTTTCTGCTGCCCCTGGATAGGTCTCTGGCTCGGTGTCATCACAGTCGCTGTTGCATGAGGTGAAGCCATCCCCATCGTGATCGCCGCTGTTGAGTGTGGCGTCGTTATCATTGCAGTCCAATCCGGCGGTGACGCCATTGGCTGGGTTGGAGTCACCGTACCCATCTTCATCTCGATCTGTCATGCAGAAGACGAGGGATTCCCTTTCTGCGGCTCCGGGATATGTCAGAGCGTCCGCATCATTACAATCGTTGTCGCACGAGGAATATCCATCGTTATCGAGATCCGTTCCACTGAGGCTGGTATCAGAATCGTTGCAGTCTGCCCCTGGCGTTACGCCAGGAGGTGGATTGGAGTTGCCGTATCCATCATCATCTGCGTCCGCCATACAGTCCGTTGGGGACTCGAGCTGTGCCGCGCCGGGAAAGGTAAATATATCGGTATCGTCACAGTCGCCGGCGCATCCGGTGAAGCCATCGGCATCGGAGTCCGATGGTTGTCGGAGAGGGTTGGAGTCGTCGCAGTCGGTTCCGGTAGCAACGCCGGGGAGGGGATTGGGTGATCCGTATCCATCATCGTCCGCATCCGTCATACAGGCTGTAGTGGAGTCACTGGCAGCCGCGCCGGGAAAGGTTCGTGCGTTGAGATCGTCGCAGTCTCCATCACAGCCCGTAAAGCCGTCTCCATCGAAATCAAAGGGGCCGCTGTTTGGATTGGAGTCGTCGCAGTCGGTTCCGGCCGTCACTCCTCCAAAGGGCACTTCATCTCCGTATCCATCGCCATCGGCATCCGTCATACACTCCGTAGTAGAGTCCTTTCGCGCGACGCCTGGAAAGGTTTGCGGATTGGTGTCGTCGCAGTCACCTTGGCATGGGGAGTAGCCGTCACCATCGTTATCGAAGGGACCCATCAGAGCATTGTTGTCGTCACAATCCCCATCTGCCTCGGAATAGCCATCGCTATCGACGTCCGCACTTGATTTGATCTCCAAACAGGCCAATTGGCTAAGTAGAAAAGGTATTGCCAATAAGAGAGACATGAAAACTCCATATATTTACGGTTGGCTGGCTTGAATTGCGCCACAGCCTTTCAGCGTATCATAACACACTTATGTACATTTAATTTCGACATGTGGGATGATTCTTAACCGCGATATCAAAAAAATGTTTCTTTTTTTAACCCAAGCTATGATGTGAATCTCGGTTCATGGATATTGGACTCGTTCGGGCTCCTACGATGTCGTGTACTCTATTGTGATTTGGAGTCCTCTTCGACGAGTTGCCGGATGGCCAAACTGG
>JAYYRF010000754.1:0-3222 GCA_036127535.1 Myxococcota bacterium
TTATCGGTTGATCACGCGCATTCCTCCGAAGCGATGAATCGGTGGTTGCATCGCCTTCACGCTCTTTTTTCCACTGAAGGTATGCCCACCGTCCCGGTCTTCACGCAATCGATTCTTGGAGCGTTGCCCCCTGCATTTGACGGCCTTACCAATTGCAAAACCCGGCTGGAATTCTTTAAGCAAAGGAGATGCATACCCTCCGTTTGCTTCGCTTGTTTTAAATTGCAAATCCTCTGTTCTGACGTCTTATCCCACAATCGATTGTATTGTCTACTTCGTTTTAACGAACAGGAACCCGATCTTCAGCGTAAATGTATGATTGAAATCCGTCAAGATGTGAAGTTTCCCTACAAGGGCTATATTTTTTGCAGTTCGGAACCGTCAGCAAAACACTGGAAAGTACGGTTACAAAAGTGGATGGAAGAGAGAGGAATATCGGGTGTGTGTAGAATCACGCACGGATGTTCCGAATATGGGATTTCCTTCGAGCAATTTCGCTATCAAGAAGACGGCCGACATAGACTGTTTAAACCATCGTCGGATTGGATCAACAATTGGTCTGCCTTTGCAACGTCTGCCCATCGCCCGTCATTGGAGAGCCCGTCGTTTAACAATGTAAAAGCACTGTCTCTTCGCGACTGTTTGGCGATGGTCTATTGGTTGAACTACGGTGTTGGAATTGGTGATCTTTCTACAGAAAATCTAGATCGGTCGCTCTTGAATTCGTGTCAAGCCAAATTTACGCGACGCGTTCATAAGCAGTCAAAGAGACGATTCGTAGAACTGCAGGAGATTCAGGCTCTCGTCTCTACGAATCAGGCATAATCACACAAGCCATAAGGCTATCGTCGTTATTGTGTTCCCGAAGACGATTTCTTCTCTAAAACCAGAACTCTTCCGGTATGAATTACATCCATGGACGCTTTATGGTTGCGATACAATTCGTTTGCGGCTTTGTAAACCCCCGGGTAGTCTCGGGCGGAGTAATCGTCAAACAGGAGTCGGCCACCCTCTTTCAAGAGCGGCCAGCATAACTGTGCATCCTCTCGCGCGCACGCTTCGGAGTGGCAGCCGTCAATGTAGATGATATCGAAGGTGTTTGGAGAAAAATGCTGGAGTTCTTGCTGAGAGTAGCCAACGCGACTTCGAATTCGATTCTGCTGCCCGGAACGTTTGACATTGTTGAAAAAAGTTCTCTTGAACTCTCGGTGATCACCATAGGTTTCCGTCGGTTTGAATGTTCCTTGTCCGGTGTCAAACAGATCGATGGCCGTTAGCGTCGACGTGGGATGAGTCATGATGTTTTCCAATACCCAAAAGAAGGATCTGCCTTCGTGCACCCCAATTTCGAGGTAGTGCGTATCGGGTTTTCCGCGATACTTTCCCATGGCCTGGAGAAAGAGATGGCTGCGCCGCGAAAACATATTCTGCGTGAAGGTGTAGCGCTTTTTGTACTGTACACCGTTTTGATTCGGAAAGCTGTTCGATGACCGAAACTGGACGTGGGGAATCGTTTCCGTACTTTCTTTTGAATCGCAAGCACTCACCGAAAAAAAGAGTGCCCACCAACACGAAGCGAAAAAAATTAACGGCCGTCTGTTTTGAATTCCCATATTTTATCGTCTTTGGAGCGTGATTTGTCAACGCTACATGCGTCAAGAAAGCTTTTAACCCTACTCGAGAATTCTATATGAGATTTAGGGTGCGAAGACAAAGAAAGAGTAGAAATAGGGTAGGGTTTAATCATTGGATATACAAAAGTGATATACGGTTGTCCATTAATGTATGCCGTCGAGTAATACCGAAGATGTCAGAAGCGATCTATGTGTTACGCTTGGTTCATCATTCATAGTTAATCCCAAACCCTTACCCCGTGAGAAGCATATGTCTGCCCTTGAACTGTATTATCACCATCTTCGAATGTGGGAGTATCGACTTTCCGTAGAGCCAAAAGCATGGCTGCGGGAACGAGAACAGCATATTGCTCTCATGCGCGGTGGTCAATTTGAAGAGCTTTTGGCTTCTCTCAATGACGAGCCCGCGTTGTGTTCCTCTCTTTTTTCGGTCAATCGATACGATAATATCCAGTTTGCAGACGATGTAATCCTTTCCGATCAGGAACGAAGTGCTTTTTGTCGGGAGATTTTGCGCGTCGCTGCTTTTTATCCTCATATTGCTTCTTTGGTTGATGGTGCACTTTTTGATGCCATGATCTTTTCGACACTAGCGGAACATGGTGGGGTTGACACATTAAAAAACCCGTTGCTTCGCCGTTTGCAATCGATGGTTCGTATACCGGCGGGTTCGTTTTTAATGGGAGCGCTTTCGGACGATGAATTCGCCGACGATGATCAGCGCCCGATGCATCCCGTACGGATAACGAGAGATTTTTGGATGGGTCGTTATCCGGTTACACAGGGGCTTTACCAAGCGGTTTGTGGTGAAAACCCCAGCCACTTTCGCGGGGTTACTCGACCGGTTGAGATGGTGAGCTGGTTGGATGCCATCCGATTCTGCAATGCGTTGAGCGAATATGAGAATTTGAAGCCCGTATACCAACTTCCCGCGCAAAAACATCCGAGCAGTGGAGAATACGCCGATTTTTGTGCGCGGATCCAAACGGATTGGGTCGCCAGTGGATACCGTCTACCCACTGAGGCCGAGTGGGAATACGCGGCACGCGCCGGAGCGTACCAACGATATGCGGGCAGCAATGATTTCGATTTGGTTGGTTGGTTTGGAGGGGATGACGATGAAGATTTCTATGAGGAAGACGATCCCAAGATCACCGGTAACAGCGGTGATCAGACCCATCCGGTGGGACAGAAAAAAGCCAAGGCCTTCGGATTGTATGATCTGAGCGGCAATGTCGAGGAGTGGTGCTTCGACGAATACTCGGAGACAGAATACGAAGAGCGTCTCTCGGCGGGAGAGAGCGTCGATCCAAGAGGTGTCGTCCATGACAGTACCGAGCGTGTGGCACGCGGTGGATCTTGGAGTGGTAATGCTTGGTCAAGCGTATCCAGCCGCTATTTTGATGAGCCTTCTTATCGAACGTACAGTCTCGGTTTCCGAATTGCACGCGCTGTTTAGAGAAGCGTTCAGCGTTGTGGTCTACATGCAATATCGACTTGAAAGGAGCGTCCCTATGTCACAGGGGTAGCGCTTCGCCTTTGGCTTCCGTATCGATCCCAAACGTGCGGATAATACGTCGGAAGAGGC
>JAYYRF010000755.1:0-10120 GCA_036127535.1 Myxococcota bacterium
AAGAGCATGTATCTTCCGCCCAGCGTTCCTTCTTAGAAGAGCAGTGCTATGCCGCGAATATTCATGCTTGTTTTGCGATTCCCACTCTGAAAGAGGAACCCGAAGCCGGCTCCATCTTTCCTTGCGACGAGCAAAAAAGAAAACTGGCGGCTGTATCGTTTCACAGGGCAAAAAACCACAAAAGAGGGCCACAAGAGTTGGTGAGTGTTTATCTGTCAGATGTGCATGCTCGCGAATGGATGAACAAGACGGATGCAGAAATTTACGATGAATGTTGGTATCTAGCGAGAGAAGTATATCCGGCGCTTCCCAAACTCTTTTCCCCCTTTTCTATCAGTCGGCGCCCCGAAGCCATCCCCGTTCACGCGGTGGGAAGATATGCAGATGCGGATCGTTTTCAAAAAGTACAACGAGGCAGAAAAGTGTATTTTTGCGGAGATTATTTGGCGACGGCCACGATTGAAGGTGCAATTGCAACCGGCTTGGCCGTTCAAGGAATTGACAGCGAATAATTTTGACTTAGGCGATATTGATCGAACATTCATGACCAAAGGGGTGTTGGTGACATCAAAACCTGAGAAAAAACCGGCTTTTCGCGGCGTTATGCACAAGTATGCTTTCTTCGCATCCATTCCCGCGGCCTTGTTTTTGATTTATCAAAGTCCCAACTTGAAAGTGTTTTGGCCAATTTTAATTTACTCTCTTTCTCTGATGGCGCTCTTGGGTACCAGCGCTTTGTATCACCGTATTAATTGGACGGACAAGTATCGCGATACAATGGGGACACTAGACCGAACGATGATTTACTTCTTTATCGCCGGCAGTTTCACTCCCTTTGCGGTTTTGTCCATGGAAGGCACGGTGCCGTTTGTCGTACTCTCCATCCTGTGGAGCTCCGTCATCTTCGGTGCCGTCATCAATTTCTTTTGGTACAGTGCACCAACGTGGATTCACGCTCTTTTGTATCTATTGGTTTCGTGGCTCTGCATTTTTGCACTTCCACAACTTTGGGAGAATTTGGGTTCAGATGGCCTCTTTTGGGTTTTTTTTGGTGGGATATTGTATTCCGTTGGTGCCATCGTGTACGCGACCAAATTTCCAAATCCTTGGCCGAAGACCTTCGGATTCCACGAGGTTTTTCATTGTTTCGTAACGGTGGGCGTTGCGATTCATTACGCCGTAATTGCCGCGTACTTGATTCCCTCCGCATAGAGGTACTGGTTATCACAGTTTAATCATCAATTATGGATTTGGGGCAGGCGCCTGCTTGAAGCGATACAAGATGACACGGGTTTTCCATACGTCTCTCAGCTTTTCAACACGGATGGGATTCCACCCATATACGGCAAAGGTATTGCTAAGAAGATAGGCTCCATCCCGGAGCTCTGCTTCGAGTTTGGGCTGCAGTGCCTTCATTCCATCGCGGTGGATATAGCATAGGATTAGATCGTATTCCGCTAAGGAAACAGAATGAAAATTTTTCCATCGCAAGGTCAAGTTATCAGCCCGACGCAAAGAAGACCACAGACGAGAGAATAGCCAGGGGAAAAAAGAAATTTCGATTCCGGTCACGTGTGCATCTCGGATCGTTTGAGACGCATCCATCGCCAATGAGCCCCATCCTGAACCCAAGACACAAATACGCTTGGCCTCTTGTGGGAGCATTTCTCGGATGGTGGCACGTGCCAAAGAGGAAGAAGGCATCGGGCCAATACCATACCAAATAGCGGTTCCAAGTATGTGGAGGCATACAATAAGTACACCCAATAGAATACCTGTTTCGAGGTAGGACATAGCATCCCGGATTTTTTATGTGAAAAGATGACAGGTGAAGTATCTGGTTTTTACGCTTGTGTCCGAATTTTTTATTCAGAACGCCTTGTTTCGATCATCGTGCCTTTGGTGGGAAAAGTGTGAGAATTGGGGTTTTGATATTGAGAAGCGTAGTTCCAAAAAGAACGGTAGAGAAAGTGGTGCTGACAAGAGATCGTGAGCGTCGGCGGCAGGGAAGTCGTATAGCCGTGGTGGCTCAAGTCTGACTCAGTATGTTGATGTCGACGTTTGGAAATCCTCTATGCAGTTCTTCACATACGTCCTCTTGTTCAGCAGAGAGATGAACCATCTTGAGTTTCTCGAGGGTAAAAAAAGAAGAGGGAAGGGAGCGTAGCGGATTGTATGAAAGATCAATCTCTTCTAAATTGCTGAGTTTTCCGATGCTTGGGGGAAGTTCTTTCAATCCATTACGGTGCAAAAATAAGCGACGAAGAGAGGATATCTGACAAATAGAGGTAGACAAATTCTCCCATTGCCTTCGATCCACGCGCAGCGTAACCAAGCCCTTTGGAAGTCTTTTTAATGGGTTGGTGGATAGATCGAGCCACTTTAAATTTTTCAAGTTGGCCATCTGCTTGGGTAAAACAGAAAACTGATTTCCTCGAAAGTCCAAGCTTTCAAGGTGGGTCATCGTACAAATGTCTTCGGGGAACTGAGACAAAGAATGCCAGCACAAGCTGAGTGTACGCAAAGCCGATAACCCGGAAATTTGGGTGTGGAGTTCCTTCCACTGTGTCGCGTCGACACTAAGGGCGCGAAGGTTGGGTAGCGTTTCCAGAGGATTGAGCCGAACGATACATTTTTCGAGATTATTCAGTCTTGATAGACTTGCGGGGAGACGTGGAATCCGATTGTCTCGAACACTGAGATAAGATAGAAGAGGCAAAAAGCCAACTTCCCTGGGAATGGTGCTCAATTGGTTACGCCACAAGTCGAGCATTTCGAGCTTTTTGAGAGATCCGATGGTTGTGGGAAGCCATTGAATGCGGTTACAATTCAGTTTGAGGGTTTGTAGATGGTGTAAGTTACCGATGGACGGGGGTAGAGAGGATATTTGATTCCAACTCAAGTCCAAGGTTCGTATATTCGACAAGCGACCAATGCTATCAGGAACTTCCGGTATTGCGCAACGGCTTAGATTGAGCGTGTGCAATCGAGAAGGATGGGAAAAGCACAGAGCCCATAGACCGATGTAGTAGCCGTGTGGTAAGAACGCGAGTGAAGGAGGTAGAGAGAGTTTTCCGTCTGAGCCGATTTGAATGGATAGAGAACGAGCAAAAACATGCGGTTCGCTTATTCGATTCAGTTCTTTTTTTACCAGTGCGAGCCAGGCGCTGTCGAGATTGTGAAGTTGGTCGGTCACGGTGTACGTACAGTAAATAATATCGAAGAGGTATCTTCTTTTATAGCATTTCTTTTGATTGGTACGATGGGTCTATCCTTGAATAGAGCCTTTGGCTGCTGTTGGTTCGCCCAAGGTCGTGTTCTTTTTACTCCAGAACGGTGTAAGAATTTTTCATTTCACCGGTTTGGGCTATGAGTCTTTTAAACAGTTGAGAGGTAGGTATGGGATTGCTCATTGACGGCGTATGGTCAGATGCATGGTATGATACAAAAAAAAGTAAGGGTCAGTTTGTCCGAGATGTGTCTCGATTTCGAAATTGGATTACACCGGATGGATCCCCGGGAATTTCGGGAGAGGGGGGATTTCCAGCCGAGGCCGAGCGATATCATTTATATGTTTCACACGCTTGTCCTTGGGCACACCGGACGTTGATTTTTCGTCGTTTGAAAGGTTTGGAATCCATGATCTCAGTCTCGGTCGTACATCCTTTGATGTTGAATGATGGGTGGACGTTTGAGGACGATTTTGATGGGGCGACAGGAGATGCGCTGTATGGAAAGCGATTTTTACGAGAGATCTACCAGTTGAGTGCACCCAATGTTACGGGTCGCGTGACGGTACCCGTTTTGTGGGACAAGGTGCGCGGGTGTATTGTGAGCAATGAATCCTCTGAGATCATTCGAATGTTTAATTCCGCCTTTGACGAATTGACGGGAAATACCCTTGATTTTTGGCCGCTGCACCATCGAGCCGACATTGCGTCTTTGAATACCAAAATTTATCACACGATCAACAACGGTGTATACAAGGCCGGTTTCGCTACGACCACAAATGCATATGAGGAGGCCGTTCGAGAGTTGTTCGATGCACTGGACTGGCTTGAACAGCATCTTCAAACCCGAAGATATCTCTTAGGAGACGAGATTACAGAGGCGGATTGGAGACTTTTCACAACACTAATTCGTTTTGACGCAGTGTATTTTGGACACTTCAAATGCAATATTCGTCCGATAAAAGACTATCCTTGTCTGTTTGGTTATGTGCGCGACCTATACCAACAAGACGGCATCGCACCAACGGTATTCATGGATCACATTAAGCATCACTACTACGCGAGTCACACAATGATCAATCCGACACAAATTGTGCCCCTAGGTCCTGAAATTGACTTCCTTGCGCCACATGGACGAGCGGAATTGGCCGCGCAGTAGGATCTATGAAGCACCGATCTGGATTCGAAAAGGTCTGTATGCGCCCAGGGGTAAGTGTTGTTTGGGGTGAGAAAGGAGTATTCCTGCATCAAAAATTCGATGCGATCGCAAAGAGGGGAGCGGCGAATTCGAACGGAAGACCCATACCCTACATCAAGTCGATGTTTCCTTAGGGGGGTTACCCGCGATAGAGACGAGATTGATACAGTAGCGATTTCCCTTTGCGTCAGGAATGTTGTGACCGAGATGAGTACCATCCACAGAGACACATTCACCGTCCGGTAGAACGCGAACAAACTTCCAGTTTACCTCTTCATCGCGAAAACTTGGCCAGCCATGAGCCTGAGATTCGCGAAAGAAGTCTTGAAAACTGCGATTGTTTGGAGCGTGAAACAGAGGTTTGCCGCTGTTGGAGTCGTAGTAGGTCGTTGGCGTTTCTCGAGAGATGGTTCGAAGCCATGTCGTTTGTAGAAAGTACCCCGCATGTTCGGCGTAGTGTCGATTGAAATTACAGACATGATCGGCCACTTTTCGATCGCATCCGTATCGCAAGTCGCTTTGTACGGGGTGATGAGAGGTTCCGTGTGCTTTGGGAGACATGAGCGATTCGTCTCCCATAATGGGGTAAGATTCAGAAGATGTTTGCCAATCTGCGGGCGTTTGGCAACCTTGGCTTTTTTTAAACATGGGGTCTCCGGTAAGGTGTACTAACTGCATAACCAAAAGAAAGACATATGTGGTTTTTTCTCGTAAAATTTGGTTTTCGATCCCTTTTTGGGAGAGGTGTGCTGAAAAAGATGAAACCACTTTGGTGATGTAGGGTCTGCATATGTCGTGATGAGACCCCGATGAAAAATTTTTTGATGTTCCTGAAGGATTCATTTCGTGAAGGAAAACTCTTTTTTTGCCTATTCTTTTTCTCTCAAAGTTTGGGATTGACTTTGTTTGGATATGTTTATCTTTTCTTGCCCGACTCATCTCACAGCGACGATTTGAATACGATTTCCGCACTGTACATTGCGTCGCAGGAGCATTCTTGGGTCACACCATCTTTGGAAGAGAACCCAACCGAGCCGAGAGAAGTTGTCTTTTCGGAGTATTTGCGTGTAAGTGCACAAAATCCAGAGCAAAACATTCAACATGATGCGTCGGCGCAACCGTATGATTGGGTTCCTCATGAAAGCGTAAATATGCGCAAGCTCTTCGAGAAGATTCAAGAGGGTGAGAAAATCGATCCCGCTCTTTTGCGAGAAGCCTATTTGGATATGGATCGAACAGGTTACCAGCGATATTTTCAACTCTCTGCTGCACAGTCCAATGTGCTTCAACAGAAGCAAGACCAAAGGATGCGAGCGCTCCTTGAGGAGAACACTCCGCGGGAGCGAGAAAGCGCGATTGGGTTTGTCCAGCGAATTATCGCTTCTATTCATGCGTCAGAGGGGCTTCGGTATCAGGCAGATCTCAATAGCGTGACCGCATATTTTGCAAACAATAAAATGCAATGCCAAAGCGCAACGTATCTTACTGCACTCATTTGGTACCAGCAAGCACATCGGTACCCAAACGCGCAATGGGTTTTCGTAAAAACGCCGGGACATGTAAAACCCGGGTTGGTGATCGATCAAAAACTGTATACGATGGAAGCGCTAAGAGAGCATCCTTTGGCAATCCCGGATCATCCGAGTGTAGATGCAACCCTACTGGTAACGCGCGGTAAGGAAGAAATCATCGATCTGTTATATCGGTCGGCGGGGCACCCTTCTCCATACAAAGAATCGGATTTGGTTCTCTTTCGGAGAGGAGAGGCATTTGATCCCGTTCCATCTGGTGCTGCCCGGGCAATCCCTCTTTCGACCATCGATTTGGCACAAGACGAAGAGACGATCTTCGAAAGGGTGTTGAAGGGCGATAATCTTGAAAAGGTAGAGGAGATGTCACGGCTCAGGTTTGGTTCCTCCCCGTCAGAATCCATGCGGAATCAGTCCGTCTCATCTATGTTGGATATCGATTTCGGGCTCTCGATTGGAATGGCCTCTTCGAAAACGAGTTTGGCCGATACATGGTCTGCTTCGAAGATGCAGTACCGAATACGACGTGACTCTTCGGGGGAGATGCTCCGTTTGGGAAATCCAACTGTCTTAGGGGGATTGGATAAACGGTGGATCGATGCTGTCATTCGAAAAAACCTTCCCCAAATACGCTATTGCTATAAACGAGAACAATCAAAAAATCCCAACATTGCGGGGAAGGTGGTGGTAAAGTTTGTGATTGCCAAAGATGGCTCCGTTTCAAAGACCCGTATTCGCAGTACGACCCTAAGCTCGAAAGCGGTAGAGTCTTGTATTCTGAATCGAATCAAGCGATTTCATTTTCCAAAGCCCAGCGATGGAATTGTGATTGTGTCCTACCCATTTTCTTTCGCCCATTCCGGTTCTCGATCGAGTCGTAGATGAGTACAACGTTGTAGCTTGATGCGCAACGTCGGTTTGTCCGATTGAAAAGACCGTAGGGATTGGTGTTGGGTTTGAATAGATCGTCTTTCAAGAGGCGATGGTTGGATTGGTGGGGTTGTGCTTTTTTAGTTGGAATCCGAGTCCAACAAATGGTCGATCATGTGCCGATACCACCAAGCTTGTCGGTCGTGATCTTGCTCTGTTTTCGACAGAAGGATGTCAAACCAACGCGAAGGAGTTTGATTTTGAATGGTCATGAGCGCTTCGCGGTAGGTAGATGCGCACAGATCTGCTCGTCCTTGATTGTAAAAGGGTACACCGCTCTGAATGGCTTTGATAAGGGCTCTCTTTTGGGGCAGCTCCACAGTGGGTGCGAGCGGTATTTCTCCGTTAAAATCGATGGATAAGATTTGGAGAGAGAAGTCCCCTTGTTTCTTATCGGCCAACATAAAGCCGATGCTCTCGATTGGATAGGATTGTAATGCGATGGGTGGAACCTGCGGTAGAAATCTTCCATATGCATGGGGTTGGAACTGCGTCATTGGAAGTTCAATTTCAGTCTCAAAACCGCGTTCTGTTATAAATTCTTGGCGGTAATAGATCATGGGGTTTTCATCCGTACGCAGTGTTGCGAAGTAGGTTCGACCATCTCCGATGACGCGAATACGAAGCGTTTGGATTTGTTTCGACAGACTTGTTTCCACGCGTGCGCGCGCGGAGGCGAACCCGCCGTTGTTCTCTAAGGACAAGAAGCCTTCAAAAACCAATCGGTTTTTCGTTTGGCGAATGGTTCCGGAGGATACGCCTCCCATGACGTTGTCGTGGATGGTGCGCCATGAGAGTTCTTGATAGAGTATCGGTTGGGCTAGTGCGATCATACTGAGTAAAAATATCATGTAGTTGTCCCAATCAGGGCATAACGTAAAAAGCATCCGCGCCAAATCAAACCCGAAGGAGAGAGTCTGATCCTTGTCGTCAATTCTTGTGATTTCATATGACTGGGTTAATCGGTAGGGAGGTGAACATGAAGATATTACTGGGTCTAGGACTGGGTGTTATTGGACTTTGGACGGGGTATACCGTTGCATTTGAGTCGCGTTTGGCGTCACCAAAACATCAAATTCTTCTCTCAGACGGTGCATTCCAAATACGAAAGTATGAACCGTTCATCGTTGCGCAAACCCAAACGCAGCACGGTCGAGAAGAACTCAACAAAGGTTTTCGTATACTGGCAGGGTATATCTTTGGTCGGAACCAAGCCCAAGAAAAAATGGCGATGACGGCCCCGGTAATGCAAACAGTACACGAAAAAAACATGGATGTCGCTTTTTTCATGGGCAACGTACAGGCGATTTCGGATTTGCCAGAACCGATTCGTCGCGATGTCATCTTTGACACCATCGATTGGGGACAAGTCGCGACATTGCGATTTTCCGGTTCGGGAAAAGAAGATCGATTTGTTAAAAAAGAGAAGCAGCTACGCCAGTGGATAGAGCGAAAAGGCTATCAGATCGGCGGAGATCCGATTTTTGCCCAATACAATTCTCCTACGGCTTTCCCGCCGATGCGCCGCAACGAGGTGATTATTCCGCTCACTCCCCAGTGAAAATGCAATGTGTGGATGGCTGTGATGTTACAGAAGAAGCCACGGGTCAGGTATGAAGGGAGTGGCTATGGATGACATCGATGTTCGAATGGAAGTGGCCGTCCGAACCGCGCGGGAAGCAGGAGCAATCTTGCTTCGTTTTTTTCGCGATTTGAATGGCTATGAGCGCAAGGGACGAGTCAATTTGGTTTCCGAAGCAGATAAAAGTGCCGAGGCGTTTTTAATACGAGAGCTTCGTCATTATTTTCCCGCAGATGGTGTGATTGCGGAAGAGACAGAACAGCCGGACTGGGGACAGTCCGGTTTTGTGTGGGTGATTGACCCGCTTGACGGTACGACGAATTTTGTACATTGTCATCCACATTTTTGTGTCTCTATCAGTCTTATTAAAGACGGAGTTCCGATAATAGGAGTCGTGTATGCACCCATATATGATGAACTGTTCTGTGGTGTTCGCGGTCGGGGGGCGTACTGTAACGAAGTACCGATATCGGTTTCACAGACGACCTCTTTGTATACGGCTTTGATCGCGAGTGGATTTCCCTACAATCGGGAAGTAGATGTTTTGGCACCGCTGCTCGAACGTGTCCAGCGGGTATTACAGGCGTCTCATGGTTTTCGCAGAGCGGGTTCTGCTGCTTTGGATATGTGTTATGTGGCAGCGGGACGGCTAGATGCGTATTGGGAAGAGGATGTTCGTGCCTGGGATGTGGCGGCGGGAGTTGTCTTTGTGGAAGAGGCCGGCGGTCGATGTACAGATCTGAACGGACGACCTTGCGACATTTTCAAGGGGAAGGTGATCGCGAGCAATTCGCATATACATGATGAGCTCTTAGCGCTTCTATTTGATTCTCAGTAATGCCTTCGTTAGATTACAGACCGGCGTGAATGCCGATTCCCATCGTGACGGGTCGTGTATCTATACCGGGACTCTCGATATACCATTGTACGTTGGGGAGTACGATAATGGAGTCTGTCAGTACAATGCCATATTCCATTTCGACGAGAAGTTCGCGTTGCGACCAGTCGTCAAAGGAAAGCTGACTCCAACTAAATCCGAGGATGATGAGATCGAGATGTCGTTTTTCGAGCAGTCCTTGGGTGACCCAACCGGTTCCAAGCCACATCGGTACGGGATTGTTTTCCGGGTGGAAGCCATAAACGCCGCTCATCCAAAATCGATGTCCAACACCGATATCGATATCGACGGGGATGGTGAGATTCGCATAGGCTCCGTGGCTGGGATTACGCGTATCGTTGACCTTTTCGCCCTGACTGAAGAAAGCGCCGACTTGCCAACTTCCGGCGGGGAGTTCGTTGATCACTTCGCCATCTTGTACGCAACGGGCAGAGTGCCAAGAAAAAGTATGATCTTCGGGTGGACACAGACCAATGGTTTCAGGGGAATCGCCGATGTTGCCTTCGAGTTGAATCAGTTCGACGAGTCCGTCATCTCCATTGACATCGAATTCCCATCCTTGTCTGTCCATATCCGCTCGAATGGAGTTTTGTTGGTATATACCGGCTTTGAAGTCTAGATCGCCGGGTAGAGAGTAGCCTACGACGGCTCCCAAGGCGTTGACGGGACTGATGGGAAAGACCTCCATCGATACGTTGTATTGGTTGTTGAAGGCGGCGTGGGTGTACATGCCGGTAATTTCGGGAGAGAGAA
>JAYYRF010000756.1:0-8009 GCA_036127535.1 Myxococcota bacterium
CTACTCTCCCGACCGACTAAAAAAACCGACGCACAATGGACAAGAAATCGAGATCGAACAGGCCGTAGCCCAAATCGCCGAGAAACTGAAGTCCGGCTCCATGGTTTGGATCGGTCGTAATCGAAGCGGTGCCTCTGAAGCGATTTTGAACCAGTTCACAAGCGCCACCAAGGGCAAATCCGTTCTTTGGGAGCCAATCAGCACTGAAGATCAAGCGTACGCTGCCAAAGAGGCTCTCGGTTTCAACGGGCTTCCGTCTTACTACTTGGAACACGCCAAAACCATCATCTCCTTTGGCGCGGACTTCCTCGGAACGTGGGGGCACCACACGATGCTTTCCAAAGGATGGGCGGACAGCAGAGATCCAAAAGTTGGCGGTTTTGTCAGTAAATCCGTAAGCGTTGGGCCCCGAATCGGGATGAGCGCTGCAAGTTCAGACAAGCACCTACAGACCAACCCGGGTAGCGAAGCCGGTCTCGCCTTCGCCATCGCCAAACTGTTGGCCAATAAAAAAGGATATAAAGGCTCTGCTTCTCCTATCCTTTCACAAATTAACGAGAAAGAATACATATCTAAGTCCGGTTTGAGCGAAGAACTCGTCAACGAGGTTGTTGGATGGCTCGCAGAGGGAACGGTGGCCGCCCTTCCGGGGGGACCCGAAACCTCAACAAACCTCAGCGCGATTGCGATAGGCGCCCTTCTCATCAACGAAGTTGCTGGGTCGTTCAAAGGTGAGAATGCAACGGTTCGATTCGGATTGAAGCGCAGCGACAAGAAGAGCACTGCACAGGAATTGGTCGATGTACTCAAAAATGCGAGCAGTTCCGATGTCTTATTCGTAGACGATCTCGACCTCGTTTATCATCTTCCCTCGAAAGACTTCAACACAAAGGAAGCGCTTGCTAAATTTGGTGCAGTAGTCCATTTTGTATCCGAGCACAACGATTCTACAACCATTGGCCCCAACACCTATGTAATACCAAAGGGTTCCAACTTAGAGAGCTGGGGAGACGCTGAAATCTACACCAACTTAAACGTGTTGCAGCAGCCAGCCATGCGTCCGTTGGAAGAATTCAGCATCATGAGCGCAGAAGACGTCATCTTGGGTATTTCAAAAATCAACGGGCTAGACGTGGTGGAAAAAGAACCAGCCGCAGCCGAAGGTTCCGAAGCAGCTGCCCCCGAAACCCCACAAGCGCCCGAACTTGATGAAAATGGCAATCCCATTGAAACAGAAGCACCCTTCAAAGCAGCGAATCCTCCCGGCCTCAATCAGCCAAGTTTCTACGAATACTTGAAAGGTTGGTGGGAATCACAAGTGTTTCCCAAGCTCGAAGATCGTTCAAAGGGATTTGCCGCGTTTTGGATAGACAGCCTGAAGAAAGGAGGTTTTTTCGGAGACTTGCCGACACCCGCCAACGTTGAATTCAAGCTGACGAAACTACCAACGCTCACCGAAGCCACCGGAAACTTTTTTGTGTTTCCCCATCCACACCTCGGAGCCGGTGCCACATCCAATCGTTCGTGGCTACAGGAAATTCCAGACGCTCTTTCAGGATTCTCTTGGGCAACATGGATAGAGATCCATCCCAAATACGCGTCGGATCTCGGCTTAAAGAAGAACAAGGCTGCAAAAATCTCCTTCGGCGGTGAAGAAATCGAAGTGGGCTGGTTTGGCTCTCCTGGCATAAAGGAAGGAAACATCGCCATGGTCATGGGGAACGGACACGAAAATCCCGGACGTTACTCCAAAGCCGTTGTATATGGCAACAACCCGCTAAAACAACTCGGACTGGAATTCGACGCATCCGGTGGATTACGCTATCCCGTCATCAACGCAACGGTAGCCCCATCCACAAACCGCAACGCACCCAATCCGCAGAACGAGCTTCTCAAGTCCGATACCTTGACGAAAAACGGACGCGGGGTCAACTTCACCGTCAGCCACGACGATTTGGGTAAGGGTCAAGAGTACCTCGAAGAGAGACTTGCGACCATCAAAGACAACGACGTCCTCTACCAAAACGCACTCAAGGTGGAGCATGCGAGCATTGTCCCCGAGCATCACCTCCCGACAGACTCCATGGCCGTGCGTTCACGTCACGTGGAGAACCGCTACAACAAGGGGACAACGCTAACGGACATGTACCCCGAGCCATCCCATCCGACATATCGCTTCGCGATGGTTATCGACCTCAATCGATGCAATGGGTGCGGAGCATGTGAAGTTGCGTGCCACGCGGAAAACAACATTCCTGTTGTCGGTCCGGAAGAAGTGTACAAGGGTCGCAGAATGACTTGGTCTCGTTTGTCTCGTTACTGGGAAAACGTAGACAATCCTTCAGATCCAGACATTCGATTCCAACCCGTCATGTGTCAGCAGTGCTCACATGCACCCTGCGAAGGTGTATGCCCAGTTTTGGCGACATATCACAACTTAGACGGGCTCAACGCAATGGTATATAACCGCTGTGTAGGAACGCGCTATTGTGCAAACAACTGCCCATATACAGCCCGTCGATTCAACTATCACACATACCGTTGGCCTGAGTCTTTCAATATGATGTTGAACCCCGACGTAACCCCGAGAGAGATGGGGGTTATGGAAAAGTGTACCTTCTGCGTTCAAAACATTCGCGACTTCAAAGACAGCAAGCGAGATAGCTACGGATTCACCGGTGCACAAAAAATTCAACCGACCGATGCAGACGAACTTCTGAGTTTGACCGCATGTGCCAAAGCATGTCCATCAGAAGCCATCTACTTCGGTAACAAAGAAGATAAGTCGAGCTTCGTATCCAAAGCGTTCGATGATGAAAGAGCCTATTTAATGTTGGGGGAACTCAACAACAAACCGGCCGTTGCCTATCTGGCACGCATCGTTCACACAGAATCCAAAATGCACCACGGTCATCATGGTGATGATCACGGTCATGGTGACGATCACGGTCATGGCAAAGATCATGGACACGATAAAGGTCACGACCATCACTAATCCCAATCTTCTCTTCCCTTCTGAATGAAACTACATTAATCGGAGGCCTAAGTGGCAAGCGCACAACCCAATCTAACATACGGGCAAGTCACCAAAGACATTTTAAAGCCCATGTTCAACCCAACACTTGTATACTGGGCTTTGCTCGGAGTTGCCGTAGCTGCAACTGGTTGGGGGGGATACTGTGAATACTACCAACTTACACGTGGACTTGGAGCCGCTGGATACCAGCCTCCCGTCTTCTGGGGTGTCTACATTACCACCTTCGTATTTTGGATCGGTATCGGACACGCGGGGACGCTGATCTCCGCCGTACTATTCCTCTTCCGCTCCAAATGGCGAACCGGCGTTTATCGTGCCGCAGAGGCGATGACCATCTTTGGTGTAATGACCGCGGGGCTCTTTCCCGCCATTCACGTAGGACGAGCTTGGAACGCCTACTGGTTGTTCCCATACCCGAATCAACGTCAATTATGGCAAAACTTCAAGTCTCCACTCATGTGGGACGTTTTCGCTGTATCAACCTACTTCAGCGTTTCCGCAATCTTCTTTTACATTGGCGTGATACCTGACATCGCAGCGATACGTGACCGAACGCGTGGTGCCATCAACAAAATCTATGGTGCTCTTTCCTTGGGATGGCGTGGAACCGACCGGCAATGGAGACACTACATGGCTGCATATGGTTTCTTTGCAGCGTTCGCGACTCCACTCGTCCTTTCCGTACACTCCGTCGTATCTTGGGACTTCGCAATGGCCCAAACGATGGGATGGCACTCTACTCTGTTCCCACCGTATTTCGTCGCCGGCGCCATCTTCTCGGGATGTGCTATGGTAATCACATTGTTGCTTCCCATGTCGGTTATCTTTGGGTGGGACATCGGACCGGACGGAAAGCGTGCGACCCACAAGCATGACAAATACCAAAAGGATGTCTATATTGGCGTGTGGCACTTCGACAGCTTGGCGAAAATGTGTCTTCTGACCGGCGGTATATTGACCTACGCATACGGCGTGGAGCATTACATTGCATGGTACTCAGACAACGTATACGAATGGGGCATATTCCACTACCGTATCTTCGGTGAATACGACTGGGTATTCTTCATGATGTGCTTCTGTAACTGTATTGCACCCCTGGTTTGGTGGGTCAGAGCGTGGAGAAGAAATTATGTGGTTCTCATGATCGTATCCATTCTTATCAACGTGGGAATGTGGTTCGAACGATACAACATCATTGCAAGTTCTTTGGCGCATCAATACGACCCCGGATCATGGACGTTATACACCCCCAACTGGGTCGAGATGGGCATTTTGGTGGGAAGTTTTGGATGGTTCTTCTTATGGTCCCTCCTATTCATTCAAATCATGCCGAGCGTAGCAATAGCAGAGATTAAAGAACTCGTCCGTCCACCGCTGAAAAGCGATGAGGACGGAGAAGGAGAGGCAGCATGAACGCCGTATTTTATGAAAACAAGGTTCAAAATGGTAGCGTAAAAGCAGTGTTTTCCCACCTTGATTCTCTTGTCTATGCAATAGACGAGCTCAAGCGGGAAAAGTTGGCCCACGAAATTGTTGTGACCACCCCGCTGCCCAGACACGATGTAGAACACGTCATCTACAAGAATCAATCTCCCAGCCCCGTGCGATGGTTTACTCTTTTTGGAGCATTGTTCGGCGGTACGATGGGCTTTTCTTTGTGTTCGATCACCCACCTCAACTGGGCGATGATCATCCCGGCGGGCAAGCCGTTGGTTTCCATTCCGGCGTTTATCGTTATCACATTTGAGTCTACGGTTCTTTGGGGATGTCTTTTCACACTCTTTGGATTGTTAGCCATGTGCCGGCTGCCCGCGAGTGATCTTCAAATCGAAGTGCAAGATCCTCGACTCAGCGACGACAAGTTCGCTTTGGTACTGAATTCTCTGAAAAAGTCAGAGGCAGCCAAAGCGATGGAGATCATTCAAAAGCATCATCCGCTAAACTTGACCAACGGCTACGAACAAGAGAAGCCTGAAAAGATCGTGATCCCCTTGGAGGATCGCGGCTTTGAACCCGATGAAACCAACACCGATATGCTTGCAAAGTTAGGAATCGCCGTAACGGTCTTGGTTGTGGCGACCGTCTTCGGTGTGCGAGCCTACTTCGACTATACTCTTGCAGAGGAACTGTCCTCCAAAGATTATAACTACAGTCAAAAAGCCATCGCTCCATCTTATCGAACCGTAAAATAAACAGAGATGAAAGAAGGAAACGTTATGAAAATCAAAAAATCCATTGCCATCGCTGTTGGTGTTCTCGCTTTGAGTTCCACCGCCTACGCCTTTCCTTGGGATATCGACCTCGTAGATACCCCTTACTACCGCGGATACGAATGGCGAATGATGAAGCCGGCGGATAATGCCGTCTCTCAAAACAACTATCGTCCGTTTAAGCAGAAAGCGACAATCATTCCCGTTCAAGGTGTACCCATGATTGTCTCCGGAGCGGGTAGAGACAAAGCGGTCGTCGATCAAAAAGATGAAATGCTCGAGAATCAAAAAACGTCTCTCGCAATGTTTGCCAGTCCTGAAGAGATGATGGAAACCGGTCAAGTCATGACGGAAACCTACTGCGGGGCATGTCATCAAATCGAAGAAGGAGACAACAAAATGGCTCCGGTTGCTCGTGCTGAAAACCGAGAAGGAGAAGCGGTAAACCGTTGGCCAGGTGCACACAAGGTTTTGGTAGGACCAACCAGCGCGGTT
Source organism: Myxococcota bacterium (assembly GCA_036127535.1). GTDB lineage: Bacteria > Myxococcota_A > UBA796 > UBA796 > UBA796. The sequence continues at coordinate 5,743 of JAYYRF010000756.1, forward strand.
CCCAATTACAACGATCTCGAACTCTATTATATTATTCGCAATGGTAACGGACAAATGCCCGCTTACGGTCACGCGATGTACGACCATGAAATTTGGGCGTCTATCGAGTACATAAAGAGCAAGTCACCCGCAAGAATTGAAACGAAACAGGACACTGCATCTCCCGACCAACAGACGGATTCGCAAACCCCTGCAGCGCAGTAAGTATCCTCCACAATAAACTCTCTATAAAGGTCTAATAAAATGAGTGGACACGCAGTAGATTACAAAGCAACCTTAAATTCGATTCCAAATCGCATCATTCCTCAAAACGTAAAAATTGCCTGTTATGTTGGGATTGCATTTGGAGTGGCCGTAACAGCTTACGGTCTGTTCGGCGGGGATCCAAATCTAAAACACGAAACACACGGTGCCTTCATCACCAACTTTATGTACTGGAACGGTATTGCGATGGGTGGTTTCATCTTCTCCGCAATCGGAATGGTTACATATGCCCGATGGCAGAAGCGCTTCAAGAGAATCAGCGAAGCCTTCGCGATGTTCTTACCGATCAGTTTTGCTCTTCTAATGCTCTTTCTCGTCACGGGGGGTATCGATGTATATCCTTGGGCAGATGACCCCGGTTCCTTGCCGGCTCACAAGAAAGCGTACTTCCAAATTCCTTTTTTCTACGCCCGCGTTGTCATCGGCCTGGGTTTGATGGCCATTCTGTCTTATCTCTTTGTACAGCGCTCTCTTCGTGCAGATCTCGGCGTGGCAAAGGAAAAAATGGAAGAGATGGGTTTGACCGTGCCCGCCAGTTGGGAATCCAAAATTGGTGGTTGGAAAGGTTCCGAAACAGAAGTAAAGAACGCACAATCGTACATGCTTACCCTCGCACCGATTATCATCTACCTCTACACGCTGGTTTACTCCATGCTCGCGGTAGACATTTCGATGAGTCTTGCACCCCACTGGTTCGCAAACATGTTCCCCGCCTGGTACTTCATGAGCGCAGGATGGTCAGGATTGGTATGGACTGCGATCATCGCTCTGACCTGCGGCGAGTGGTTGGGTATTCGCCACCTCTTACGCCCCAAAGATTTTCACGACATTGGTAAGCTCACCTTCGCATTTTGTATGTTTTGGGGCTACACAACATTCGCCCACTACCTACCCATTTGGTACGGAAATATGACCGAAGAAATCGGATTCATTCTGTATCGTACCCACAGCGAAACGTTTTCACAATTCACGATCATCACCGTCGTCATATGCTTTTTGGCGCCTTACGTTATCTTAATCTCCCGCGGTATTAAGAAACTTCCAAAGGCATACCTCGCCGTCACGATTCTCATCGCGATCGGTATATGGATGGAACGATACATCGTCAATATGCCAAGCGTACACAGCTATCATATGCCTGAAACGGGGCTTCCCTTTGGAATTATCGAAATTGGTATGACCTTAGGCTTCTTGGGTGCATTCCTTCTAACCGTATTGGGATTCCTATCGAAGTACCCTGCTGCGGTTTTATCCGATCCGTACATGGAAAACGATCCCGACCACATCGAGATTCATCCAGAACACCACTAGGCGTTCAGCAAATCAACAAACAATGTAAAGAGGGGTTCTCCCCTCTTTTCTATTTTAAGCTAGGAAAGCGCTGCTCTTTTGAGCCCGTCGCGAAACCCCTGCTCAGCCGGACACAATTCCAACGCCTTTGAATAGCACAGACAAGCGAGCGTTTTGTCCTTCTTTTGTATGGCACTTTCCGCGTGGGAAGCCAATTCTGTGGCTGCTTGGAGCAGGATTTGCTGATGAAACAGCTTCGCACGATATTCTCGACGAACGTCGGTATCTTTTAATTCTTCGTATGCCTCTTTGAGACCCGACAAGATCAACGGCACTTCCGGTCGACTTCCAAACGATTGAAACTGTGCGTGCAAGGCTTGATACGACTTTTCAATCTCTTGTGACACACAAATCCAGTGAAGCTCGAGAACGTCGAAGAAAGTACCCCGTTCAATCTCCATAATCTTTTGATGGATTCGTTTGGTCGGATCAACTTTTTTCTGCGCGGGTTTCGATTTTTGTACGTCACTCGGTCTTTCAAAGGAGAGGAGACCGATTTCTTTGAGAATCCACACAAAGGAATTTACATCGGCCTTTGGAAGGGGAAGTAGCTTTAAAATATCGCGTAAAAGCTGCGGTTTGGTTTGTAGAAAAGCGATGCTCTTCCGCTCCGCTCCGGAAAGGGCAGCCTTTCTCATCGACCTCAACGTATA
>JAYYRF010000757.1:0-3551 GCA_036127535.1 Myxococcota bacterium
CTGCAATTAAACTCTTGTTCCGGCAAATTAACATTTACTTCATCAATAGAGGGACAATCTGCATCTTCTTCAATGTTCAGATAATACGTTCCTTCTTCCGTCGAAAAATCCCCTTCCAGTCCACTGTCGGTTTCTTTCTCCGCACAGGCATTGAGAAGAAGCGGTGCGAGTACGATGATAAGATGGCTTTGGAGAAGCTGCTGTGTCTTGGTCATACTTAATCCTTTGTGAAATTGCTACCAATTGAGCATAGCAGAAAACAATATAAGAAGGAACGTGCTTTGAAAAAATCCCGTCAGTAAATTCGTTGGTTTTGGTGTATATCCTGTCTCTGTTCACACATTTCAGAGAGATACGGACTTCACGGCCCCTCTTTTTCCGAATCTACCCCTACTGATTCTGTTGGTTTTATACAATCGTTTTGCAACGTCTTGAGGATAGATCAATACAGAAGCCTGAGGGATAATACACAGCCATGCATTACCATTGAAGCAAATAATCAGAAAGTTCTGTCTCAGAGATGGATAGGTTATTACCGGAATCGTTGGATAGGATTGCGTCAAAAATGGCCTTTGCCGTTTGTTCCGGCTGAACGATGTCGTCTGTAAAGAAGACGAAAATCTGTGTGACCAGATCGGAAAGAGACTCTGGCTCGTTGAGATGTAGATATTGCTCTTCGATCAGCAGCGTTAGAAATGAATGGGCAGATTCTTTGGCTGTTGTAATTGGATCTTTTTTCATTTTCTCCAATACTTCTTGGGAAAGCGGGGTGTACGTTAAGACATATTCCTCTTTGAGAGGGAGTACTTTTGGTTTTGGAACGGGTCGCTGAAATGCTTGAAAGAGATTCCAAATCTGTGGATGATTTTCAAGGTACTCCCCACCAGGACCATCGTATTGATGGTCCTCATATATTCCACCGGGCGGACCATCGTACGCTTTTGGATCCGCTCTGAGATCGTAGCGCATTGTGAAATTCAGGCTTGGATCGGTCGTATGTTCGATCTTCCAGTGCACCTTCTGTGGGTGTACTTCGTGCTGAAAGCGAAAATTGTGAAGCTGAAAATCGCCCTTTGTCTGTTTGTATTGTTCGAGTATAAGATCATGAACTTCATCGGCAGCCCACTCTCTCCATTCCATATTTAAATCAAAAGAATCTCGAATGGCGTCAATATTGCTTTGCGAGTGGTCGCATCGCTTTATAAATTGATCACCATAGATCCAGTGTGCCAACCCTTCATCGTTACCATAAAAGGAAACCCGGAGATGAACATAGGGATCGATGTTCCACAAGTAGGCATACAGGTGCTGAAAAAAAGCAAAGGGTGCATCCCAAGCGGATTCGATAACGAGGTTTTCATCATCCTCCAACCATGCGTTCATCCACTTGGTTCCAAGAAATCGACGGTTCCAGCTTGATGCATCGTGATTCTTTCCCGCCGGAATCATTTCGGCTGGATGATGCGCAAAGATGAGTTTCATGGCTTCTGCTTGCTTTTCTTTGGTACCGAGAAGCAGAAGTATTTTTCGATATGCGTCTTGAACCTGTTTGTTTCCTACAATATCCCATGGATAGGAAAAATAGATATCGGGCATGTCGACTCCTCATGTTCGATGATGAAATCATATCAAAATATCGAGCATTTCTCGTCTATATCCAACGTCTTTTTCCATTTAAAACGCAAAGAATCGTAACGTCAAAACAACGTTAGCCCAGCTGTGTTTCGGTCAAAACGAAGAAAGACGCCATACGAAGAAGAAGAATAACAAAACTCTCTGCTTTCGTCACGTAAGGATCTCCTAATCCCCAAAGGGAAACTTTTTGAGACGGGCATCAGATATATTCGGACTGGGAACGCAAAAAGAGGTATGATTAGGGAAAGTGTCTGGCCAGACTCTTAAGCCACACCGTCTAGAGGATTTTTATCATGAGACATTGTTATTACTGCAACAAAGGATTATATGGCGACTTCTTCACATGTGAGAATAGATATTACTGTTCCAGGCAATGCATAAATGCAAAATGGGAAAGCGATAAGGTACCTTGCAAATGGTGTGGCAACCCAAGCGATAGCATTTACTGCTCTCCAAAATGCATACAGGAGGCGAATCGCTATGAGCAACAATTGGAAGAGGAAAGAAAAAAAGAGCGTGAGAGGCAAAGGCTAAAGGAAGAGGAGGAGGACCGAAAACGACTGATAAGAATGCAAGAAATCCTTAAGGTCAAAGCCGAGCGAAGAGCCGAAGCCGAAAGGATTGAGCGACTATACTTTATCAGTCAGTTATCTGATTTTGTGAAAGCCGGGCATAAATTATCGGATGCGATACAAAAAACGCTGTTTCAATATTTGGATGAAAACAACCAACCGATACAAGATGCGCAGACACTTGATTTACAACAGAAGAAAGAAGAAGAAGAACAAAGAAAACAAAAGCCGACACTGGATCGAAAAAACTACAAAACAAACCAGGCATATTTCAGGGCGATTCAAGAGTTCGAGAAAAAACGGTTCAGGGAAATTGATAAGAAGTACAACAAGCGCAAACGTCAGTCAGAAAAGAAACTGAAGAGCATCCAAAAAAGGAGAAAACGCATCGGGAAGGAAATGGATCAAAGACTCGCAAAGCAAGGAACACAAGACCACGAAGTCCGATACCAACTTCCTCCCAATTATACACCAAAAACAAAAGACGTATCACTCACTCGGGTCAAACGTACCGAAAAAATCACAAAGAAATTATTCTTTGAAAAAAAGGAAGAGATACGAGAAGAAATCCCCATTCCGCTTTCTCTTGTTCAGGTAATCCCAGGAAACTTTTATATGGGTGCCTCCAACATAGATCTCTTGGCAAGCGAAAACGAAAAACCCAGACACTTGGTTGAGCTTACAAAGGGACTTTGGGTGAGTCCGTACCAATGTACAAGAGAAGTATACGAAAAAGTTATGGGGGTAGAAACCACAGACACAAGCCCCAGTAACAATAAACAATGTCCAATCTACAAAGGAATTGATTGGTGTGACGCCATCGTGTTTTGCAATCGCTTGAGTAGCCTTGAAGGTTTAAACCCAGCATATGACCTTCCTTATGCTCTGCCAATCGACGAAGAAAAGCGGAAAGTCTGGTCGCAAAAAGTCAAATGGAACCGTGATGCCAATGGATATCGTTTACCAACCGAAGCAGAATGGGAATATTGTGCGCGCGCCGGTCAGGATACGAGATTCTCCGGGAGCGATGACCTCGACCTCGTCGGATGGTATTCCGAAAACAATCTCGAAGAAGAACCACAACCTGTGGGAAAAAAAGCACCCAATCTTTTTGGCTTGTACGATATGTCCGGAAACCGAAATGAATGGTGTTGGGATACAAAAAGCAAAAATTTATATTCGAGCCGAGAATCGTGCATCGATCCGGTTCATGAGAAACAAGAAAGCACCAAATACCCCGCTAGAGTTGCTCGTGGTGCTTGGGACTACTTTGGTGGTTGTAGGGTGACCCATCGTTCGATGACTCAGGTAACATATAAAAATGGATTTCGTTTTGTAAGAACC
>JAYYRF010000758.1:0-4425 GCA_036127535.1 Myxococcota bacterium
TGTTGTAATGTTTTTTTCTTTAATCTTGGTTTCTTTCTTTGCGTGCAACGGAGAGAAAAAAGAAAGCTTTCCTGCAGATTCAGGAATCAAAGAACCGAGTACGGAACCGACCTGGACGGGTGAGTTTCTTCTCGTGCATGAGGAAGCCAACACGGTCACGCAGGAGTATACAACAGTGTACGGGGTTTTTGTAGATTCACAAACCCCATATTGGTACAACTCTTTGTGCATGTTTTTTCAAATATGCGACGAAATCGCCGAGGATGAAATCATAGAAATCACAGCCAGTGGTCGCTATAGTTTTGAAGACTACTTACCCCAAGATATTGGGCAAATATCCTTTAATGGAGTACCTCTTAGCACAGATTTGTACCTCGATAACTATGGACTCGAAATTTATAGCAATCTTCTTCCGCTCACCTACTCGCCATCCTCCACATATGATGTAGAGCTTCCAGAAGGAGAGTTTGTACCAAACGGATATGCCGGCAATACCAACAACCCGACGCCGGACATCATAGATATTACATCGCACGATACAATGTCTTGGATTCAAGGAAATGGCTTTGGAGCGGGTCTTCTCTTCTCGGAGAGAACACTCACATTGGAATGGATTCCCCAATACGAATCGTTCTATATTCTCATCCATCACAACGATTACAAGTACATCACCAAAACCGAGGACGATGGAATATATGAACTCAATTTCAACGATTGGAACCTCAGTAACGATGGAACAGTGAGCATTTTCCTGCTGCGAATGTCTGAAGCTGAAATGCTGTCCGGCGAACAAGCAATTCAATCCATCAATCTCTCCACACAAGCTCTGTATACCTCTTTGACGTCACAGGACCTCGTGGATAATCCTCCCGAATGGTCAGATTCTTGTAGTACGACCACCCATCTAACCCCCATCACAACAGGGTATCATAAATTTGGAGGTCAAATCACAACGGCCTGGAGTAATGACGTCGATACCGAATGCACCCTCTCCAACGGAGAGTCCAATGGCTCCGCCGGTGTCGACGCTTGGACAAAGGTGCGACTCAATGCGGGAGAAACCATCTTCGCAGGGTATGCGGTAGGCTCAAGCAATGCGGTTCTCTATCTATCAGAATCTTGTTCCGATCATGACACTTGCCTCGACATATCCGACTACGGCGGACAGACAAAAGAACTGATTCAATATACCAATGAAGACAATTATCCAAAGGAATACTTCCTAGGAATGGACCTCGGTGGTGAAAACGCTGCGGCCACCTCTCTGCCCAAGGACTATATTTTGGATATATGGATAGGCGCTTTATCGGAAGCTCCGATTGGCGACGCATGCAGTACCGCAGAAGTTTCTATGCCGTTAACGACCGGCTCACACTATTATAAGGGTATCTTTGATTCTTTCCGAAACGACTTGGACTCGGCCAATAACGATTGGACATTATACGGCTCGTCAGGCCCGGATGCCATTTTACCCGTAAAGATTGAGCCAGGCGAAAAGATTCAAGTCAACTTTACGCTCGAACAAAACGATGCCGTGATCTACCTTATCGACAACTGCTCAGATGAAGTGGGTACCATGGTAAAAGTCGCATCCGATCTAACCATTAATGGCAACCCAGAGAGCTATGTATACTGGAACACCTCTGGTGAAGCAGAGCGCCTGTATGTAGGACTCGACATATATGAGACGCCCCAAGAACCCCATATCCCCAATGATCTCTACACGCTCTCTGTGATCATAGAGTAGACGAGAAGGAATCATCCGTCAGTAACGATCACCATCTTCCAACAGCTATGGGCAATCTCCAATACATACATTCGTGTTGTGACCATCTTTATATATGTCTACATAGCCATACAATTGGATAAACCTCCGCGTCGGTTTTTTCTGGTACATCGGAACAAGCAGAGAAGAAACTCGGCAAGACGCGTATCATTGTTCTGTATCCTCAAAGACGGCTCCTACACAAAAATCATCGGGGTCTCCTCTTCCGGGGTCGTATTCGACGGTAATACGGCTGGAAGGAGGTGGCAATGTCGTGCGCTCGAAGCGAATGATCGGGATGTCCCCTTCCATCAATTCATAGATCCAACTGTACGATCCACTTCCGTCACAAGGAACCTCTTCACCATTTACACCAACTATCAAAGAGTCGAGATTGGGGCGCTGTGTCAAATAAAAGGTGTCGTTCAGCCTCAAGCTGTTTAACGAGAGATCCGTGACGATCGATTCAAAATCATCAGCACATATATTTTCAATAATTCCATCTGTTTGCTCGGCAACGTCAATATATCGACTTCCGACGGTCGCACCGAACGCAACTTGCTCCTCCGAACAAAGAGATAAATCTCGCACGACCAAAGAAGATGCGTTGAAAATGTTTCTCGCATCAAAGTCCTTGACTGCCCGCATACGGTTGATGTACTCATTGACTCCTAGCGGAGAAGCATCCTGCTCGTCACTAACGAAAATGACTGATAGATAGGCATCTTCTCTCAACAGAGGATTGGGACTCTCTAAAACGTTGAGCGCAGACTCTATGCCCATCTCTTGGTCGGAACCGCACGTTCCCACATTCACCAATTCATCAAAGAGTTCCGCAGCATTGGGTGAGCCGCTACCAATGACCGTATTGTTGTTCATCATCTGACCACCCACCGGTACAGAATCCACATCGGATTGAGAGCAGTCGTCACTTGCCGGCGGTGGGTCTTCGACCGTCGTTGTTGTAACACCGATTTGATAATCGACATTGCCCTCGACAAAAAATGTAAGAAATACATCGAAGTTTTCCGATAACTTTTCCTGGTATGGCTTCATGGAGCATGAATTGTCCACCACCAGGAGAATATCCACTTCTCCTACTTCCACTTGCGTAAAAACATCACCGACACTTCGTAGACCCAGCTTATAATCGCTACATCCCCACACACCCAAGGCAACGAAAACGAACTTTTTGCTCACTCGTCCTCCTTCGCTGGTTTATTACGCCCGATTACAAAGGATCATACAACATCATCCAATGGATTACAAAGATTAAATATGTACTAGCGTATCAAGAATCCAATAGATAAGGCACCAAAATGTACCCAGTTCGCCACAAACCCATCTTTGTTCGGATCCGGATCGCTGTCGGTACCCTCCGCGCCTCCACCCACATAACGAAGACTAATAAAGGTATCTAAACCCCGATTCAAGTAAAATCCACCTTTGATAGAGGTATCCAGCAATGCTCCAACCACGTCAGAGACATCTCCATTCAGATATTTGATCGGCGCATATGCGCCATCGGCTTCAAACTCCCACCACGTCTTTTCTAAATCCCAGCGGCCCCTCACCTTGAGCAATGGTACCGGTCCAATGTCGCGAACGGTATTTTGAATTTCCCCATTCAAAGAGGTAAAATCGTATGTTGCGTTTCGTATCTGCAAGGAGCAGCCAATCGACAATTCCACATTGCTCTTGGCGGAGAGATCGAAGAGATATGATGCGCGGTAATAATCGAATCCGAATCGGTATTCAACGGGCGTACCCTGCGGAAAAACCGCATAGTCTATCGTTAGTTCTTGCTCGGTTTGTCGCGTGGTTTTCAAATCCAGCGGTTGTTTCATAAAGATAAAGCTGTGACGTCCTTTATAGCGAAAATCCAGCTGTAATCGCTGATAGGCGAATAAATTATCTTGGCCCGCATCCTCAACGTAGCTAAAATTTGTTCCGTCTTTACCGAGTTGAATTTGGTTGTAAACCGGCAAGAGTATTCCGAGTTCATAGCGTGGCTCCAATACCCAAGCACTTTCAGGATTGTTGATGTAACTATCTTTTGGGGTCTCCGCAGCCCATGTGCTTGCCAATAACGTAATGATCATATTCTCTCCCTATATTCAAACATGCTCTTGATCAGTATTGGTGTATCTCAATATCAGGGGTGGAAAAGAAATTTTCTCATAATAATGTAAAAATTTCGTATCTGAAAAAGGCTATATAAGTCGTTTCTCATCGATTCTTACGCCAAGAATCGGACTGTTTGCGCTCCTTTTTTTTACGTTCAAAATTTCCGCAGGGAAGCAACCGATCTTGGATAGATGATCTCACTTTCTGTTCACGCCACAACCCACAACCATGCTCCATCATACCTAAGCGTAGAGAGGTGTGCGAACGCTCCCGTCGCAGAATACGTTAAGCTATCGGTGTTGTCTATTTGAACGTACCGGACGAGCCAACATAAAAACCGGCTGCTTATTGTGTGGCACCCTGCCAAACCTAAAATAGAATCTTTCCAAGGTACACGGAATTCAATATGTCACAGCTTAAGAAAAATGGTCTTTTACGATGGAAACCAAGCTATCTCCGAAACCGTGGGCACCTATCAAAGGCACAAAAACGATCCATCAAAAATTTATGGCCTCTGTGGGGAGTCACTCTCC
>JAYYRF010000759.1:0-12097 GCA_036127535.1 Myxococcota bacterium
GCAGCATAAAGAGATTGTTTCCCTCGAAGAATACGGAGCCGTCGGTAATGACACCGGGTGCCGGCAATAGCCTCAAGATGGCGTGCAGCACCGTCGACTTCCCCGAGCCCGATTCTCCAACGAGGCCGTAGGTTTCACCCGGAGCGATGGACAAGGAAACAGCATCGACGGCGAAACGCTCGCTGCCGAGATAGCGGATAGATAAATTCTGCACGGAAAGGAGATTCATTCTTTCTTCTCTATCGGTGTAATGCCGCGTTGAAGATCGCCGCCGCTTGCTACCCAATGGCGCTCCATTTTGATTTTGGGGTTGTTTTTTTCGTCGAGTCCGAATAGGACGAGCGTGAGACCAAAACCGAGCAACGCGATACTGAGGCCAGTGGGAACAAAAGTCCACCAAGAGCCGGTCAGCAGTGCGGCGTCGTTGCTCGCCCAGTATAGATTGCTGCCCCAAGTGATGGAACCAATGTCGCCCAAACCCAAAAATTCCAAGCCGACCTGCGCGCCGATCGCGTAAATGACGGCTCCAATAAAGGTTGATCCCATCAAAGACAATAGATTGGGTAAAATTTCGACGAAGAGAATCTCGAGGTGTCCAGCGCCGGCGAGTTGCGCCGCAGAGACGAAGTCACGCTGCCGTAATGAGAGAACTTGCGCGCGAAACACCCGTGCATTCCACGCCCAGCCGGTCAAAGAGAGTACCAACGCGATGCTAACGGGGCCGGGTGGTAGATAGGCTGCCAAAACCACCATGAGCGGTAGGCCGGGTAGAACCAAAAATAAGTTGGTAAACAAAGAGAGGATATCGTCGATCCAGCCTCCAAAGTACCCCGATGCACACCCGATGAGCGCACCGAGAAATACGACGGCAGATGCGATGAGCAGCGCCATTCCCAAGGTGAGCTGCGCGCCAACAACCGTCTGTGCCAGTACATCTTGTCCTTGCCCGGTTGTTCCCATCCAGTGCATTGTGTTGGGTGGTAAGAGGGGCGTCGAGACAAAGCGCTGTGGGTCTTGTACGAGGAAGGGACCCACAATTGCCATCGCGGCGAAGAATCCGCAGATCAAAATTCCAAAACGCAGTTTTGTGTTCATGATGCTGCTCGGGTTCGGGGGTCGAGAATCAAAAGTGAGCAGTCTACAATCCAGTTCACCAGTAAAACACAAGCCGATATGCTCAAGAATATACCCTGCATCAGCGGATAATCTTGTGCCCGAACCGCTTGAATCAGAAGGTAACCTTGACCGGGATAGGCGAAGACCATTTCTGTGAGCAAGGCGCCGCTGACCACAAAGCCCAGCGCCATACCAAAACCGCTCAGGCTTGGTAAGAAAGCCACGCGTGCAGCGTATTGAAGCATAATGTTATTGGGCTTTAGACCCCTTGCATGTGCGAACAGAACGAACTCGTCACTGCTGCTGGCAATCATAGAAGAGCGCATGGTCAAAAGCCATCCACCCAAACTGGCAATGACCATGGTCAAGCCGGGAAGGAATGCGTGCTGCAGCATGGAGTACACAAAAGAAAATGAAAAAGATGGTGTCATACCGCCTGAATAGGCGTGCCGCGTCGGAAACCACCCGAGTTGAAACCCGAAGATGGCCAGCACCAACATGGCCATCCAAAAGTAGGGGAATGCACCGAGAAAGGAGAGAGCGGCTGGCACATAATCCCATTTTCCACCTCGCCACCACGCGCTCATCGCTCCCAAGAGGGTTCCGAGTACAAATGAGATTAGCAGTGCACCACCTGACAAGAATAGCGTCCAGAAAACACCGTCGAATAGAACGGTGTGGACAGGTTGTGGGAAGTAGGCCAATGAGGTTCCCAAATCACCGGTCAATAAGGAGGAGAGATATTGCCCATATTGTTCCCATATCGGTGCTTCATTTACCCCAAACGTCTGCTTGAGTGCTTCGAGTGCCTCAGGCTTGAGGCGTCCCTGAAAGCGGGCGAACAGAACGGTTGCCGGGTCGCCGGGCATTAAACGCGGCAGTAAAAAATTGAGTGTAATCGCTGCCCAAAAGGCGATTAGGTAGAATCCAAGTCTGCGAAAAGCATAGCCGATCATCGCGCGCGTATCCGGGTCATCACGAGGAGCGTCTCGGGTGGATTATTGGGGGAGAGGCGCGCATAGGGATTTTCTGCGCTCGGCCAGCCGATGAAGCGCTTGCTATTGCACTCTCCCCAACTGGGATTTAGAAAAAGTGGAATGGCAGGAGCCTGTTCGATGAAGCGGTCTTGAAGTTTTTGCAGGATGGCTTTTTGCTGCTGTGGATGGGGGGTTCGTTCAAAGTCCATGAGCAATTCATCGGTTACCGGATCGGAAAAACGATGCCAATTAACCGTGGCGGCTTCCCCGACGGGCTTTATTTTTTTAGCGGACATGAGGTCGCCGTAGAATCCTTGTGGCGTGGGGCCTTCCGTCGACCAACCGAGGGAAACGTCGAATTCTCCTTTTTGCAGGCGCGAGAACCACGCACCAAAATCTCTTCCTTCTACCCGTGTTTGAATCCCGATGTCGGAGAGTTGTTGTGAGATCACCTGGGCCGCACGAACCCAATCCGACCAGCCGGAAACGACGGACAACGTTAGTGAAACGGGTTTTTTGTTGGGATCGAGTAAAATGTCGTCATCGCCGAATGTGTATCCCGCCTCGGTTAGGAGTTCTTTGGCGCGATCGATATCGTATTCGGTCCAGTCCTCGGCCGGTGTCTTCCACGTTCCATAAGCCGGAGAGAGTCCGGTTACCGGCGCGGGAGCTGTGTAGTCGTGCATGGCGATTTCAACGATTTTTTTGCGGTCGAGCGCGTGGCTGATGGCTTTGCGCACGCGTACGTCTTTGAGAAGAGGGTGATGATGGTTGGGATACAGTAAAACGCTGGTGCCGACCAACGGGAACCAGTAGTGGTGATGGGCTTCGTCGCGTCCGACATAGATGCGATCGATGGCCGGCAAAAAATTACCGGCCCAATCCACCTCTCCCTTGAGTAGGGCGAGCGCAGCCTGCTCGTTGGAGGGGAAGGCGGGAAAGCGAAGGGCTTTCGGCGCGGATTCTAAATCTTGCCAGTAGTGTGGATTCCGACCCAAGTCCCACTGTTGTGCCCCAAAATGCAGAATCTCGGTATAGGGTCCGGTACCGACCGGTTGGGGGTTTGCAAAGTCGATCGGATCCGCAATGTTTGACCATATGTGTTTTGGAACGATAAATTGGTGGGCGAGAGCATCGAGTCCGGAGGCAAAGGGCTCGGAGAAAGAAAATTGCACCCAATCTTCCGGTTGCCGCTCTACCGCAGAGAGTTTGTCCCAAATGCCGCGCGTGTCGAGCGCCGGATTCTCCTGCATGAGAGAAAAGGTAAAGACGACATCGTCTGGTGTAAAGGGATGACCATCACTCCACTGTACGTCGTTGCGTATACGAAAGGATAACGTGGTTGCGTTTTCGTTCCATTGAAACTGCGTTGCGAGCCAGGGGACGTATCGTCCTTGTAGCGGACTATAAATCATCAGCGGTTCGTATACACCTGCATTGGTGGGCCAACGAGAAAGACCCGATGCGAGAAATGGATTGAAGTTTTGCGTCCAAGAGGATTGCTGTTCTTGTGATACGACCAAGTAGTCGTCCGGTATCGGTTCTTGTGAAAGACAAGCCCAAAGAGATACGAAAATCACAGTGTTCCGGTACCCCGCTGCCAATATTGAACCCACTCTACTTCGAGGGTGGAGGGGAAGGGGGTTTCGTCGTTGGGAGGAAGTAAGAAGTTACCGCCGACGGCCAAGTTGAGTATGATACGGGCGCTGCCGTCAAAAACCCATGAACCATTCACATCGCCAATCCCCAACTCATATACGCGTTCGTTATCGATGTACCACGCGATATACTCTGAATCGATTTCGACTGCGTACACGTGAAAGTCGGCAGAGAGGTCATCTTCCATGGTATGGAGAGACCCGACCGAAGCACCGCCCGAATATCCGGGGCCATGTACCGTCGTCAGGAATTGATGGGGCAGTTCACCCCGGAATTCCATGATGTCGATTTCTCCACATAGCGGCCAGCCCTCCTCTTCAATGGTGTCTCCCAGCAGCCAAAAAGCAGGCCACAAACCTTGTCCGGCCGGCATGCGAATTTTGGCTTCGAAGCGACTTCCGATCAGGGGAAAAGCGCGCTGTGAACGAATCCGTCCGGATGTGTAGAGATTTCCTTGGTACGCCTCTTCGCGCGCAATGATTTGCAAGGAGCCGTCTCCGCTTACGCGCACGTTGTCCTCTCTGTCTGTATTGTGTTCCAGTTGATTGTTTCCCCAACCGTTTCCACCGACTTGCAGTTCCCAGTTGTCTCGCGAGAGCTCGGTTCCATCGAAGGTATCTTGCCAGGTGACTTGATACGTCAAAGGAGAGTTGTCAGACGGAGTGCATGCGAACATTAGTGACCAAATCATGGGACATCCCCCTTCGAAAGATAGAGATTGTCAATGAGCAACGTCGCATTTTCAATTCCGTCTCCGCGAATATTGAAGGGCATCTGAATGCGTGTGCCGTCGATGGCCTCGAAAGCGGGCGCAAGAGGAATGCTCAAATGATGCCATTCGCCGTCGGTGATAAAGCCGTTTTCGGTCGCCGAAAACCAGTGCAGAACCTCGCCGTCTCCTTGGCCCATACCGACTTCTACATTGCTCACGTCGTCGCTGGACGCTTTGAGAGAGACGTGCAGAAGCGTCCACTCGGTAAAATCGGTGGGTGCGTTCCAAAAAACGCCTCCGCCCCACCATCCGAGCGAACCAATGAGCAGTTCATCGGCCGCACTGCCTTCTACACGGTCACCAACAGAGGTTACGGAAAAAGAGTTGCTCCAAATGTAGAAGAACCGCGAAGCGTTGTCGATGCTGTAATTTTCAGAGGAGTCCAATTCGTAAAATATGCCCAGGGTAAGACGGTCTTCACCTTCTTCGTATGGATCAGGCCCTCCATAGTTGGGAAGACCTTCGTATGTTGGGTAGCTCGGTGCTCCGGGGTCGGGTCGGCAGGCGATCATCCACAACAGTAAGGACTTCATGGCGACTCCACGGGTACGAGTATATCTTCACCCTCTTGGTTGCTAATTTTTGTCCAGTTTTGGACGTCGCCGCCCAGAGAGACAATGGCGTCATACGCGAGCGTATCTATGGGGAACGGTGCACCGCTTTCGCTATAAGATACGGCATATGGGAAGGAGTCGAGTTGGGTTTGGTAGGCCTCCAAAGCCATTCTGCGGACATAATAGGATTCTTCGCGTGTGCAAAGTTCTTGGCTGTAGATACGGTGTAAAGAGGATGCGGCGTAGAATTGATGCTCTCCGGTGGCTTCCATCGCCAAGGTGACGGCCCATGCGTAAAAGGATGCGATTGGATAGCCTGCGCTCTCGATGTCCCATTTCGAGGGCATGCTTTGGGAAAAGGGGTTGTGTGGGTTTTGGAGGGTGACGACGGACGGATGGATTCCCTCTGTCGTATCAAAAAGAGTGAATTCAACGTCGGAAAGAGCAATGCCATACTCATATTGCGCCGCTTCTGGTGCACATCCAACGAGGCTATAGGCCAAAATGAACATAACTGCGCACCTCGTATTCATAGCCGCCTTCCAGCGGAGTGGGGGAGTATTGATCCATGGTTCGAAATTTTGACTGTATACCGATACGGGGGTTCCCTCGATCGTATCGCGGAGGCTTGAATCCATAGGAGAAGTCGGTTGTAAGTTGAAAAGGAAAGGTCAAGTTGTAGTCACGGTGATAGTCGAATGGACCCCAGTCATTGAATTTGACGATGCACTCGGCGCGCCAAACCCGATACCAAGCCCGAATGTCCAATCCTGCGCGTGTGATGAGCCGGTTATCGTCTCCACGCGCCTGCGCAGTGCCGAAATAGCCGTTGGCAATAATTCGATCTTTTCCTTTGGTCCACAAAGCCCGAGCATTGACTTCCCAAACATCTTGGGCAGGGGGAGAGGTTGCAAAGGCGAATACGTTGTTATACTCGTTGAAGCCGATTCGAGCGTCGCGAATGGTGGGTTGATGGCGGTAAACAAATCCGAGGGAACCGGCGAACGGCGCGCGTTCCATTACGTCGTTGTTCCACATCCACATCCACGAACCCGGATGAGGATCGTAGGTGAGCAGCAATTCGGCGGCGAGTGTCTCTCGGTTTTCAATAACCTGAAACGGGTCGTGCAGAACGTTTCGGGCATCGACATCGAGGTAGTATTGACCGTTATTTACGTCGTAACCACCTTGAATGTAGGGTAGCGGCCCGATCAGCGGTTTTTGGTACAGGAAGTTTGGGCCGATTTGAACGTCGCCTATGTTGTATGTCATGCCGGCGAGGGCATGGGTGTTGTTTCCGCGACCCGGTTCCTTCAGGCGCCAGCCGGTAAAAGTTTTGGTCGCATCACCTCCTCCGTCGGCGAGTATTCCTTGGTATCCTCCTTGGACATATCCCCTCAAGGTACCGAATTGGGCGGTAACTTTCCCTTTCGCACCCAGCGTGTCTCCCCAAAACAACGTGTCGTGTAAGAGATGGTAGCCTGAGCCAAAATGGCTGTCGGCTCCCTCTTCCGCTTCTTGTACATATTGAAAATCCTGCCCGACGCGTGGTATACCCGATACCAAACCGCCGAGTTCGACGTCGACATTTGGCAGACTGCGTTTGAGATAGGCTGCAAATCGGGTGTTGGGAAGTTGCGGGATGACGTTCGAGGTTGCGAGATTGCCTTGGGTGGCAATATCGGTGTGTTGTACGAGAGCATAGGCCCACGGACCCGTTTCCTTGTAGTATTTCAAAATATAAGATGGGTTTGCACCCCAGTAGAGCTGCGGTCCGATGGCGATTTTGAGTCCGGAAAGGCCTTTTTTGAACGCAAATTCAGCTCCGATTGGAACATCGGCTTGGTAGATGTCAATGCTCGAGCCGTAGTTGGCCTCTTGGTAGAAGTGAAAAAAGTCTCCTTCGTATCCCCAGTGATAGTGTCCGGTTCGAAAAAAGGCTTGCATATCGACATAGGGATTGTTCCATTCGACGTTCATGCCGTACAAGGCGAGGCGATTGCGATCGGTCCACGCAACGGTTTCACCTTCCTCATCGTTTACGATCACCGGCAGTCCTCGGTTTTCGTAGTAGATTTCGTCGATGGGATTTTGCGCCACGTTGCCTAATATATTGAACGAAACCTCTGATCGAAGATCTTCGGTTGGTCTGCCTTCGAAGGTGAGGTAGACCGACTGCATATGATCCATGTTCCACGCCGTGTCGGGTTGCTCCGATCCGATAAACGAGAATTCTCCACGGATATTCTTAACGGTGAAACGAAGAGCGTCTTTTTGGGCCGCTTGGGAATATTCGGCTTTGTACTTTCCAGAGTAGTCTTTGGGGCGTATCTTGGCGAAGTGGGCTTCGATCGTCTTGGCATCGATGCGCGGATCGTATGCGGGTAATCGATAGATGTCGCGCAGAACGTAGGCGGCTTCCCGCCAATATACGTCGTAGTGTCCATTGATGTCGGGTGGGGTTTTGGCCGTAATCCCGAACCACTCTTCGTTCATGTTATTTTGGCCATCGACATAGTCGTGCGGATAACCACCGTTTGGCCAACTGGCATTGGTATCATGCACGTCGAGATTGCTCTCTTGGAGGTGTTTCCACCAACCGTCGCTCCATTGAAAGGTGAACCCTCCCAAGGCGTTGCCCACACCTCCCTTGTTGTAGGACTGCATGTAGAGCTCTTCCCACTGCCCTTTGAGGTATTGGGCTTGCGCGAGAGAGTCTTCCTTCATCAGCTTCGCATTGTAAGCATCGGCTCCAAATTCGGTATACATCATTGGTATGCCAAGTTTTTCTTGTACTTCTTTGTAAAAGTCACCCGCTGAGATTCCACGATATACGTTGGAACCCAAAATGTCGAGGTTGGGACAATGCTGTGCGATCAAATCTATGTATTGCAGATCTCCGTTGGCAATCGATACCGGGTGGTTGGAGTCGATCGCGTGGATCTTGTCTATGATCACTCCGTATAGGGAGTATAGGTGCTCCGCTTTCGCGCTTCCTTGCTGGTCTGTTGGCAACGCTTCGATCTCGAAGGAACTCCAGTGCAGACCGTAGTTGTTTTCATTTCCGAGCAGCCACAAAAGAATACCCGGGGTGTCTTTATACTGCTCAACCCATGCAAGCGTTTCTTTGGTTATCGCAGTGCGAACCTTTGGGTCTTGGTAGTTGGTCGTTGGGTAAAAGACCCCCTCAATGTCGACACCATACCGTCCGATCAAAGGGTTGATCATGGTATAGATACCGTACTCGTTGTAGATATAGGTTACCCAATGCGTGGGAATGCCCGGATATTGACGGATCGAGTTAATGCCAATGTCGCGCAACATGGCCATCTCTCGATCCAAGACCTCTTTGATAAAGGACTCCGGTTGCCCCCAAAAATCATAGGAATAGTTTTCTCCAACCGGGACATAGCCCCAGTTGAGGCCTTGCACAAAGAAGGGCTGCCCGTCTGCAACGAGTAGCGAGCCGCGCGCGTCCGTATGAATGACAACGTTTGACCCGGCCAAAGCGAGAGACAGAAGAGCAGCCCAAATCATTAATTCTTAGTAGCTTACGGAAGCATCGTCGAAGAAGATTGCTCCGGTATCGCCGTTTGCTTGGGTAAATTCCAAAACAAATTGGATGTTGGCAATACCACCGGGTACCGTAAGACTGACCGATACGTCATGCCAGGTGTCTTGGGGGCTGGTGCTGTTTACAACGACCTCAGAGGTTGCACTATCGATAACGCTCCAACCGGAATCAAAGGCTTTGATAAGAAGCTGTGCACTGCTTCCCTCGTCGGTGAGTCCCATGGAGGAATCGACATATGCCTTGGCACTAAAAGTAAACTCCGTACCTTCTGGGGGCGTTGGAAATTGCTGATATACCGGAGTGGATGCGATGCTGGGATCGTTGGTGCCGGTAATCTTGAGAACACTTCCTCCTTCTGCTGCCCATGTCTGCTCTTCTACCGCATAGTTGGTTAAATTCGCAGGGTAGATCAGCCAGTTATTAAATCCATCTTCGAATCCGCCGTTTGTGATATCGAATGAAGGACCGGCCGCCTGTTCTTCGCAGGTCTGGCAGCTGGCAAAGGTGTCGGCGACGTCGCCTGATTCAGGAGCCCACCCGCGATTTGCGTAGCTGGAATAGTCCGTAATTGGAACACAAGACCAGTTTCCGCTTGCACTTCCTCCGGCGACTAAGTCTTCTTGGTTGCCGTCAGCGAGCCACTTATACTCCCAAACATCGTTTGTTCCGTCTCCGTCGCTGTCTGCGTTGGCTTCGGGCGCGGTTTCGAACGCAACCGTCCACGTTCCGTCCCCGTTATCGGTTGCTGGATTGGCGTTACCGTCCCAGCCGTATTCCGAACCGGTCAAATTGACAGATGTCACGGTGTCTGCGTTACCATCGCCATCTCCGTCGAAACAGCTTAAGTCTACGGTGAAGCTTACGGCCACTTCAGCGGTTTCTTCTTCTTCGGTTTCTTCGGTTTCTTCTTCGGTTTCTTCGGTTTCTTCTTCGGTTTCTTCTTCGGTTTCTTCGGTTTCTTCTTCGGTTTCTTCGGTCTCCTCAGGAGTAATTGCGCTGTCTTCTGATTTATCTTGACAGGCTAAAACGAGAGAGAGTGGTAAAATTGCGAGATAGAGTTTATTCATGTGCGCCTCGTAGTTTGATTTGGTCAACAGACCAGGTGAATGTAAATATAGTTTAATCTTGTATTTTTATTTGTAATGAAGCCCTTTGAGCTACTTCAATTTTAATGTCGGTTGGTTTCCCTTATGGTGTTTTTACTGCGATTTGACTGGAGAGTTGATCCAAGACAGCTGTATGTTGTTCATGGAAATGACAGTGTAATGACGTAGAGGAAGCGACGACGCCCACAGGATTCCACAGAGGAGAAATGTTGATTTCAGGATTTTCGATGTGCATTTCTCGTTAATCAGCGTACGCGAAGAATGCCAAGTGTGTCAACGAAAATCACCCGGATTATCACAGATGGAATCAGCATCGCCGAACGGATAGCGTTTTATACCATCTGCGTCTATTTTCATCCCCAATTCGTGTCGATTTTGAAGTCATTTACGACATCGTTCAACGCGTATATCGAATGACGGAGTGAGAGTAAAATTCCTCGTGGCTCCTTTCTTGCGATACACTAACGCGTATGAAGAAGGTATTATTGATCGTTTGGTTTTTGGCCTACAAAGTCGCCTGGTTGTCTTGTGTATTGGGTGGTGGCGTATATGGCTATCCCATACTGGGTGGTGTTCCCATGTTGATATGGGTTGCCGTTTGGATTGCCATGCAGTCCAATCGGCGTCAACTTCTCTACACCAGCGTCGTCTCTTTGCTTTACGGCATCGTTTTTGACTCGGCACTTGTATTAAGCGATACGATGATATTCCCGCCGGCATCGCAAACCGGTACGCCCAGTCCGCTTTGGATGATGATATTGTGGCTGGGTTTTGGCGCGATTTATGAGAAGAGTTTGGGATTTTTGAAAGAGAGATGGATTTTGCTCTTTATTATCGGTGCGGTTGGAGGACCGATGGCCTACTTAGGGGGTGTAAATATGGAAGCGTTGGAAATCGGTCGAACCAAGACCGATTTCGTAGTGTTGATCGGCTTGGAATGGGCGATTGCTCTGCCGTTGTTGATGTGGTACTCACAGCGACACGCATCTGCGGATACGCGTAAATCAATGGCCGTGTAGAAATTGGATCGCCGCGGAGAGTTCAGGGTCTTCTCCGTTCGCGAATTGCACGGGGGTTGGAATCACTTCGATGTCGGGAACGATGCCGATACCGTGAAAATCCGTTCCGTCGGGATTGAGCAAATTCATGCCCGTAAAGGTCATTTGGATTTGGCCCGGTAGCCAAGCGTTGGTGATGGTTCCGTTGGTAGAAGCACTTTGCTGGCCAACAACGGTGACATTTTCCTCATCGTAAATCATTTGGGAGAACAATTCCGCGGCGGAGACGGACTTGTTACTGACCATGAGTACGACGGGGCCATCGTATACATATGGTGCGGGTGTGAATTCCCAATTTTCAAAGACCAAATCGTATTGATCGGTGCCGGTCCACGTCGGAAATCCGAAGAGTGGGGCAGAGTAGGCGGTATCTTTGAAGTAGCGCGCAAATTCGTATACGTCGAGATAGGGATAATCTCGCATGTCCAATATCATTCCGGAAGCACCCATCAGATTTTCGAAATCAGACATAATGGGCGTGATGTCGGGTGTGACGATGCTTCCCATATTGACATAAAAGATGTCACCGGCATCTAAATCTTCAAGCCAGCCACTCTCGCGAAGCGTTCCGCCCCAAGCGACATCCTCCCATGCTTCAAATCCTTGTCCCTGTACGGTTTCCTCTCGTTCGTTACCGTTGGGATCGCGTAATCCCAAGGTCTTGCTTCCGTAAACCTCCTTGAGTTCGTCGGTGGCCAGCACGAATCGGTACCCATAGGATGCAGCAGAGTACCGCGACATGGCCTCTTCGTACCAATCTGCGGCGGGTATTCCGTCTATGGAGACAATGGTATCTCCGGGTCGAAGTTCAGGATGAGTGGAGTCTCGAATCACAGCCTCTCCCTCGACTTGCTGAATTTGTACGATGAGATGCCCGTCAGGCCAATTGCTGCTGGCCCAGTCGGCGTAAAAACCATGTCCATCGTCGATCGAATGCATAAATCGACCCATGGAATTCATAAACCCCTCTCGATCACCATCGTTCAAAGTGGATACCGTGTTCATTTCGTTTGGAAAAACCGTGTCCAGATCCCTGCCCACAATGTGAAAGTAAGGGTAAAACCAATCGAGGATTCCGTAAGCGTTTATGAGTGCGCTTTGCATATCGGCAACGCGGAGTTGACCGTCAGGCTCTCCGGCAGATCGGTTGTAGGAGCCATAGTTCTCTCTGGTTGCGTCAGACGGAATTGGGGTGCGGTAATCGATTTCATCTACGAGGGTAGACAAAGAGTCCACATCGATAACCTCCGAATCGGCGGGTATGATATCTGGCCACGGTGT